>CALLLO010000054.1 GCA_938082985.1 uncultured Candidatus Marinamargulisbacteria bacterium
TTTTATTTGAAGGGACCATCTTTAAACCAAAATATCAGACATCTATTCCCCCGAGAACATCTGAGAACCCTTACGCGTAGCATAGTGTTATATTTTCTCCGGGGAGTAGTCAGTCGATAGGGATAGAGGCTGCTGAGTTGGTGTATACGATCGAGGGGATCCAAAAAGCAGTGTGGCTTCAACCTTGGGCATATGAAAATGTATCCTTTTTATCAAAAGACTTTCTTATCGCATCGTCTAACGCACATACCTTTCCATTTGTGGAAATAAGCTCAGATAAAAAAACGATATTTATTCCAGCGGGTGAATGGACTATAAATAGACATCTTAAAATTCCTGCAGGGTATCAGGTTATTGTGGCTCCGGGAACTACACTTAATTTAGAAAATAATGCCATTATTCTGTCTTATTCTCCTTGGCAAAGTATAGGGACATCCCAGAATCCTATTACTATTCAATCATCCAATGGTGCTGGACAAGGTTTGACCATTCTAAATGCAGAGAAGACATCGGTGTTTGAGCATGTTTTATTCACGGGGTTGTCACGCCCTAAAACATATAATTGGGAACTTACTGGGGCCGTTACCTTTTATGAATCTGAGGTAAGCTTGAGTCACTGTACATTTAAAAACAATCTCAAAGGGGATGATGTGTTACATATTTTTCGTTCCACGTTTGAGATAGATAACTGTTTGTTTGAAGACATAAAATCGGATGCTTTCGATGGTGATTTTGTTACGGGTAGTGTAACGAACACAAGGTTTTCAAATATTGGAAATGATGCCATAGATATATCCGGAAGTTCGATTAATGTGGATACGGTAAGCATGAAGAATATTGGGGATAAAGCTTTAAGTGTGGGTGAAAAAAGTGTGATGATATTACGTAATATTGATATTGCACACAGTGAAATTGGGATTACGGCTAAGGATTTATCAAGGGTAAGCGGATCTCTGATTTCCATGTCTTATACGCGATTAGGATTTGCTGTTTTTCAAAAAAAGCCTGAGTTTGGTCCAGGAAAGATTGTTGTAGATAGAGTTACTATGAAAGATATTGATACGCTATATGTTTTAGAGAAAAGATCTTCGTTGGTACTAAATGGAAAGACTCAGGTTAAGACCGATAAAAATCTGAAAGATTTATTGTATGGTAATGAATTTGGAAAAAGTAGCAAATAATGTTAATTAAATCTAAATCGCACACTCAAAAAAAAAGCAGGAATTATCTGTCATTCAAGGCGATTTTTGTTGTTTTTTTTATTATTGGCATCTATATAGGTGTTCAAGGTGATATGTTGAAAAGGGCTCATAAGCCGATTCAAGAGATGCTTGTGAAAAATTATTTGACTCATATTTTAGGTAAAGATATTCCCAAAATAAACGTAGAAATAAATTTTAAAAATAAGCAAAAACTAGAATATAAACGTAATCAAGTTATGGCTTTTGTAAAACATAGCAAAGATGATATGTGTCTTATGACGTCGGACCAAGACTATATACCAGCTCAAATTAGTTTGAAAGGGGATGGGATTGACCATATTGCTGTATCAGCAATGGTCGTTTAGAGTAAAAATGAAAAAGTCACCGATTATGGGAATGAAGAAGTTTTCACTACAAAGTTATCAAAGGAGATGCGGGGTTTGTGACTGGTTTTTTAACCGAATACTTAGACGAAATGATGTATTGGCCTTGAGATATAATTTTGTTGAGGCTTATTTAAATGGGGACAGATTGGGATTGTACATTGTTGAGGAGACCTTTGATAAATATTTAGTTGAAAATAATAATTATCGTGAAGGGCCTATATTGAAATTTGATGAAGAAAATTTTTGGGACAACAGGATCATTTCCTTATTTAATAAATCAGATATCGAGTCGGTGTATCTTTCTGCTGTTAGTCCAACATCCGCTCAAAAGAGACCTTCGGGATTATTTTTGAACAGTGTCATTCTTCCCTTTAAAGCATCAGATACGTTTAAAAATCCAATATTGAAAGCAAATTTTCTGAGAGGGAGAGACTTGCTTTATCACTTTAGAAAGGGTGACTGATCTCCCTATCAAGTTTTTGATGTTGAGGCCGTCATAAATTATATGGTTTTAGCGATGGTATTTGGTGGTACGCATGGTAGTGGTTGGAATAATTTAAGATTTTATTATAACCCGATAACAGGAAAATTAATGCCGATTGGTTTTGATTCTGCTACGAAATTTCATGAGTTATATAATCCAATTGTAGTCGATTACGATTATCCTTTTACTAGTAGAGATAGGTTTAATAGTTTGTTGTTCCGAGATGAAAAATTTATGGCTCGATATAGAGTAGTTTTAAAAAGGTATGCAAAAATGGATGTTTTGATTCCGGAAATTAGAGCTGTAGAAAAGAAGGAAAATATAAATTTTTTAAACCATCCACTATTTAGAACGATGAATTGGGTTATGGAGAAAGGCGGGGGGTATATTCCAAGACAAGTGAGGTATAGCAACATAGAAAATATATTAGAAGGTAATACTCAACTTATTCAAAAAAAGGTTTTAAAGAAAAAAGACGAGGCTATGTAAGCTACGTATGTTCTATAAAAAGGTATGGTCACATTTCCCTGTTTGACGAAGCGCTTCGTAGAGTACAACACTCGCGGCGTTGGCGAGGTTAATACTTCGGATCCCTTCTTCTTTTGGTATCATTGGAATTGTGATGCGTCTTTCGGGATATGTATTGTGGATCCATTCCGGTAGACCCGTAGTCTCAGAGCCAAAGACTAGTATGTCTCCGTCTTGGTAAGTGACATTGGTGTATGAAGTAGAAGCGTGTGCGGTTAAGAAATGAAGCGTTTCGGGGGTTTTATCTTTGAAATAATCGTGTGCGTCAGGGTACATATGGATATCGACGAGATGCCAATAATCTAGTCCGGCCCTTTTGACTGCTTTATCAGACATATCAAAGTTGGGGGTGCCTACGATATGGAGTTGGCATCGGGTCGCTCCACATAGCCTAGCAATGGTGCCTGTGTTGGGGGGAATGGCAGGATTAACTAGGGCTATGGTGAGCATACTAGCTAGAGCTTACTTTATAGCGTCGATGTTAAGGAAAGGAACGGCAGAGGCTCCGTTGAATTTAGGTAATTGACCGTCCCACTTCTCAGCGATTCTTAGTTTAATTAACTCAGGATTGCTTTTAAGCGATTTAGCTTCGCGTCTTATCGCTTCAGCTCTTGCTTTAGAGGCAACCGTGATGGCATAAGCAGAAGCATCTGCGGCTAGTTGCTTTTCAGCTGCACCGGCTTCGGCTTGCGTGACTCGACGGATTTTTTCGTTTTTCGCTTGAAGTGCTTCTTGCTCTGCTTTTACTTTAAGTTCGATAGCACGGTTAAATTCTTCAGAAAAGTTAAAGTCCGTAATCGCAACGTTAGCAATGTGGATTCCGTTTTGGATACCTTTGTTGTTAAGCGTTGTGTCGATGAAATTTTGAATAGCCTGTTGGATTTCATTTTTAACGTGATCACGTTTAGTAATAAGCTCTTCGGCGGTATATCTTGCTGTCACTGATTTTACAGATTCTTCAATGGAAGGTTCTATAATAGTCGCTTGAATTTGACCCGTTAAACCGATTTTTTGAAACGTTTGAGCGGCCATGTCACCTTTAATAGAGTATTGAACAGAGACTTCTGTTTTCACTGTTTGAAGATCTTTAGAGGAAGAAAGCGCGCCTGATTTTGTGTTGTTTAGTCGAATGTTGACGTGGATGATTGTGTCGATGAAAGGTGTTTTGAAATGAATCCCTTCTTCTAAAGGAATCTCGTTAACAGCACCTAACCGTTTAACAACGCCTACGCTTCCAGCTTCTACGATAACAAAAGAGTTAATAGCTAAAACAAAGAGCACACCTAAAATAATAAAATATTTAGATAGGTTTGGAGAGATATTTGGAAGATTAAAATTTACTACATTATCTTGAGTGGCCATATGTGAGTTCCTTTTTTGTTAGTGTTGAGGGTAAAACGTTTGATAAGTGTAGTTGATTTCTTTTTAAATAGATACCCGTCTACTCCCTAACTTGGTATACTCTATCTCATGAATGAGATACTAAAAAATGCCGACGGGCCAAAACATTGTTTAGAACGAGCGATAAACAAACGCGCTAATTATATGAGAGAGCCCTACAATGCGGCCTTTAGACTCCTAAATGGTTTTTCAGAAGGGGTACCTAGTTTGGTTATTGACGTTTTTTCTAAGACGGTGATTTTTCACGAGTATGGGACGGGTAACGCTAAAGTTGACGATGCTCTTATGAAAATGGCAATAGAGACTATTCGTGAGCTGTGTCCATGGGTGGAGACGGGCATTATTAAAAAACGTAAAAGTAAAGTTCCTGAAGTTAGAAATGGGCAATTTGTATTTGGAAGTGTACTTGACAAGAGAATTCGTGAAGCGGGTATTCATTACGCTGTAGATTTGATGATGAACAGAGATACAAGCTTTTATTTGGACACGCGTGAGTTACGACAATGGGCCAGACGAGAGCTTGAAGGCAAGTCTGTTTTGAATACCTTTTCGTATACGGGAAGTATAGGTATCGCGGCTTTGGTTGGTGGGGCTAGTGAAGTGATGCATTTAGATTTGAGTAAGAAGTTTTTGAACATGGCGAGACGGTCAACGGATCTTAATGGTAAAGCTATTGAGAAGAGCCAATATCAGATGGGTGACTTTTGGTCACGGATTAATCAATATAAACTCTCAGGTAAAGTTTTTGATTGTGTTATTTTGGATCCGCCCGTGTATTCGAAAACAGGGAAAGGAATTATAGATATTGCCAAGAACTATAAGAAGATTATTAATAAGGTAAGGCCGATTATCGCAGATGGTGGGTATTTGGTAACGATTAGTAATGCTTTATTTCAATCTGGGCAGGACCATTATACGGAACTCGAAGAGCTATGTAAGGATGGATATCTGTCTATTGTAGAGACGATTCCTGTTCCTGGTGATTGTGTTGGCGACCCTATTGAGTTGATGAAATGTTTACCTGCAGATCCGGCGCCCTATAACCATTCCACTAAAATCACGATTTTGAAGGTTAAGAAAAAACCGCTAAGCGAGGCGAGTGAATGATGGACTATATATTAAATGATGAACATATTGAGTTAAACGCCTTGTTAAAACTCGAAGGCCCGTTTAACTCTGGTGGGCAGATTAAGCATATTATTATGGACGAGTTAGTGTCTGTAGATGGGAAAGTGGAGACAAGACGACGGGCTAAGTTACGTGTAGGTCAGGTTGTGACGAGTGACGAGTTTGGGATTGAAATTAAGATTGTAGGGCCTAAATAGGAACACACATTATGCCAATAAAAGTAGGAATAAACGGGATGGGACGTATGGGCAAGTTGGCTCTGCGAAACGGCTTTTTTTCTGACGATTTTGAGATAGTTGCGATAAACGATTGTGCTGGTACGGCTGAGTCTGCGGCTCATCTACTTGAATTTGATTCTGTACATGGCCGTTGGGACCACGATATTAAGGTGCTTAGTGACTCTGAGATAAGTATATCGGGTCGCTCTGTTAGGTGGTCATCGTATTCACGACTTGAAGAGTTAGACTGGGATGTTGACCTTGTTGTGGAATGCACAGGGCAGTTTAAAACTTCGAAGGCCTTGCAGCCTTATTTTGATAATGGGGTCGCTCGGGTAGTCGTTTCGGCTCCGATTTCAGATGGTGGCGTTAAGAATATTGTTTTTGGCATTAACGAGCATATTATTGATTTTTCTGAAGATAGGATTCTAACAGCAGCGTCGTGTACGACTAACGCCTTGGCTCCGCTTGTTAAGGTTTTGAAAGAATCTTTAGGGATTAAACATGGTGCGATTACGACGATTCATGATGTGACAAATACGCAAACTGTGATTGACGGCTTTCATAAAGACCTACGTCGCTCGAGATCTAATGTCACTTCTTTAATTCCCACCTCATCTGGTTCAGCTAAGGCGATTGGGATGATTTTCCCTGATTTAAAAGGAAAACTTAATAGTCTGGCTGTACGTGTTCCTATTCAAAACAGTTCGCTTATTGATTGTGTTTTTGAAATGGAAAAAGAAACCTCAGTAGAAGAGGTGAATGCTTTATTTAAAGCCGCTTCTGAAGGTGCCTTGAAAGGGATATTGGGCTATGAAACACGCCCTTTGGTATCTGTAGATTATGTTAATGATGATCGCTCCTCGATTGTAGATGCGAGATCGACAATGGTGATTAATAAGACACAGGTGAAAATCCTCGCCTGGTATGACAACGAGTGGGGCTACGTCGCTCGGATGATGGACCTGGTAACAACCCTTGCGATATCTAGCTATTAGTTTCCCCTACCTAGTTTTTACATTAAGTGACGGGGCGCTACGTGTCATAACTGTTCTTATGTTTCATGAGCTTGGCTTTAGTCCGGTGGCCTTAGCCTCTTTATTTATTTTATATGAAGTGGCGGGAATATTTACCTCCTTCTTAGGCGGCTGGATTGGTACGCGAGTAGGACTGAATAAAATGATGGTGGTGGGCCTTCTCGCTCAGGTTGTGGCGGTAACTTTATTAACGGTGAATCAGGCTCTATTGAGTGTGATTTATGTCATGGTGGTACAAGGATTGGCGGGTGTGGCTAAGGACTTGGTGAAGGTGAGTTCGAAGAGCAGTATCAAAGCGATTGTTCCGAGTGGGGAAGAGTCTGTTGTGTTTACGTTTGTTTCTTTATTAACGGGCTCTAAAAATGCATTGAAGGGAGTAGGTTTTTTAGTGGGAGGCTTTCTTTTGGCTGGGTTGGGTTTGCGGATGTCTATGGTCATTATGGCAGGCGTTTTGCTTTTGACAGCGCTCGTTTCAGTCTTTGTTTTACCTAAAGATTTGGGTGTGTCTAAAAAGAAAAAAGGCTTTAAAACGCTTTTTTCTAAATCTAGAGCTATTACTGTTTTGTCTCTCGCTCGTTTCTTTTTATTTGGCTCGAGAGATCTTTGGTTTGTGATCGGATTACCTGTATTTTTACAAAGTGGTTTAGGGTGGTCGTTTGAAAAAGTGAGTGGTTTTTTGGCCCTGTGGGTGATTGGATATGGGATCTCTCAAACTGTGGTTCCTAAGTTCTTTAATGGAGAAGGTGTAGGGGCTCGCTCTTTAGCTTTATGGTCTGGAGCATTGTGTGTGTTCCCGGCGGGGATAGCTTTGGCAATATCGGCTGGCTTTGAAGTGGAGAGGGTTCTCGTCGGTGGCTTGTTATTATATGGGGTGTTTTTTGCGGTGAACTCTATTTTGCATTCGTATTTGGTTTTGGCCTATAGCGACGAGGGAAACGTGGCGGCTGATGTTGGCTTTTATTATATGGCTAATGCGGGGGGACGATTGGTAGGGACTTTATTGTCTGGTGCGGTGTTTCAGATTTATGGTTTTGTTGGGGTATTATGGGTGTCGGTTGTGTTTTTGATATGCGCTGCTGGCGTGTCTGTCTTTTTACCAAAGAGAAGTCTCTAGTTTAGAAATAGTCCGTTTTGCGCTTACTTTGGGGCTCGGCTTTTTTCATCGTTAAACGCTATTTTAAATAAATAAGATTTTTCGTCATACGTATCTAAGAGATAGATATTTATAATATCTAAATGTTTTTTATTGTCGCGACCATTTAAGCCTTGTTTACGAAGTTCATCGTGTACAATATCAAATAATAGGGCGCTATAGGCTATATCGTGACGGTCATCTATATCGACACTTGGATCACTTTCAACATCGTTTAGACATGTCGTGTACGACTTATATAAGTCTGAATCTGGTCGTACTGTAGTCGGGGTCATAGACTTTTTGAAAAGAGTATCTATGTTCGCTTTCATTTTTTGAGTCAAAGGATCCGCCATTGTTGCTGCATCTGCTTGATATTTAAGTGTGTGTACTGTAACAGCTGGATTCCTATTCATATGAAGATTATACTATTAGTGCAGCTCTTAAAACAGTTTGTTCTAATTCTGTCATTTCTTTAGTTGAAATACCTAGATTTTCAAAAGCTCCGAGTTCAGAAATCGAAGGGTCTTCAAATTGTTCTAGTAATATTGAATATCTAATATTGCAGAATATAGTACTAGTGAGTTCCCTAAGATTTAGGTCTAAACTTAATGCAGGAAAAAAAGTGGGGGC
>CALLLO010000055.1 GCA_938082985.1 uncultured Candidatus Marinamargulisbacteria bacterium
TGCAGATACAGGGAGCATAAAAGGTCTAGCAGGCGTTTCTGGTAGTTCTTCTCGCCGACGCAATCTTATTATAGTTTCAGTTGTACTTGGTGTGGTCTTGGTAGGATCTTTATTGTTTGGAATGAAGATTTTTTCAAAAAATGAAAGTCCTATACGACGCGGTGGGCCTATAAGTGCCGAGCAAATACGCGTAGAAGAAAAGAAAGAAAAGAGAAAGAAAAAGAAAATAAACTATGAGAAGCTATATAATCAGCTAACAGGGATAGAGATTTCTAAAGTTTTAAAGGAATTTAGTTTTGCAGGACTTACATTTAAGACCGAACAAAATGGTAGTAACTTTGTTTTATTTGTAGATGAAGATGATGCAATAGAGGCGCGTAATTTATTAGCGATGAAGGGACTTCCATCAGGACAGGCGAGAGGGTATGAACTTTTAGATGAATCGCAGACACTCGGGGTTACTGAGTTTGATAAACGCATTCGTTTTTTACGTGCTTTATCTGGTGAGTTAGAAAAAGCGATTATGCAGTTTGTGCCGGTTGATGATGCTAAAGTTCAAATTGTGTTGCCTGAACAACGTTTATTTTCAGTTATACAGCCACCTGTGACCTCGTCTATATTAATCCGTAGAGGTGTTGGCGTAACGATTTCAGATGACTTAGTATTCAGTATTATTATGTTGGTTTCTCAAGCTGTTGAAAACTTACAGCCTGAAAATGTGTCGGTTATTGATACTGAAGGGATGGTTTTATCCCTAGGTATTTTTGAGAGGCTGGCACAAAAGAAAGCGGGAACCTTTAAGGAAAAGAAAGTACCTCCCACGGCTATTCTAGCTACAACGAAAGAAGAAGCTTTTGGGCAGCCTGTTATCCCAAATTTTGATGCGATTAGAGAATGGTTTGATTTGAAATGGGAATTTGAACAAAAACTAGTGTACAGATCGACTAAGCATTTAATGGGAATTCTTCCTTTAGGGGCCTATAAAGTGTCTGTAACCTCTGATTTGGGTCCTTTAGAAGGAGGTCGTGTTGTTGATATTCGACGTTTAACGATTGGCGTTGTAGTGGATAATAATAATGACGATATATTCTTGGATTCTCAGACAAAGCAACAGATTTATGCCACGGTTGCTGGGGCTACCGGATATGTGAAAGGGAGAGACCAAATTGTATTATCTCGTGCTGATTTTTCTTTATTAACACCTGAAGATAAAGAGCAATTGGAAAAATTTAGAGATGAAGAGTCTCGAAAACAATTTTTGCAAAAGCTTTGGAGTATTGGTGGGCCAATTGCGTTTATTGGCTTGAGTTTATTGGGTTTAATTTCTTATATTAAGAAACGTCGTTTGGACAAAATTGCTGCTAAAAAAATGGTACTTGATACCGTAGATAAAGGCTCTGTTGAGGATGAACATAAAGATGTTGATGCTAGTCGGTATATCGGTCAAGTTAAAGCCGTTGCCGATACTGAGCCTGAACTAGTGGCTAAACTTATGGAAGATTGGTTAAGTTCTCCCGTGAACTC
The DNA here is from genome assembly GCA_938082985.1 of uncultured Candidatus Marinamargulisbacteria bacterium. Taxonomy (GTDB): domain Bacteria; phylum Margulisbacteria; class Marinamargulisbacteria; family CALLLO01; genus CALLLO01. The sequence continues at coordinate 1,525 of CALLLO010000055.1, forward strand.
CCTTGAAGCGGTCCCGATAGATACTCTCACTGATGACGTTGGGGAGGATGTGTTTGATGATTTAAATTTTGATGATGATTTTGAAGATGATATAGCGGAGGATACAACTCTATGATGAATGGAAAAGAAAAAGCCCTAGTTTTGGTCTCTATTTTGGGAGAAAAGTCTCAATTAGTACTACCTCTTTTATCTCAAGAGGCGTCGCAGTTGCTTACAAGTGCGTTGGGCGATTCCCCAAACCTTGAACCTGAGGTGATGAAATCGTTTTTGATTAAAACGCTAGAAGATATAGATCTTAAAAGACAGGCGACTTTATTTGAACCGCCTGCTACTAAAGAGGCCGGGCTTCTTGAGCCTTTGATAGAAGACGAGAAACCCTTATCAGAAACTTTTGACTCTTTAGACGACTCCCCCTTCTTTGAGGGAGAGATTCCTGAAGAGAAACCAGAAAGAGATGTTACCTTGCGTAGCGCTTCTCATATTGCTCGATTAGTGTCTGAACAAAAGCCTCAGGTTAGAGCTTTCTTTTTGTCACGATTAGAGGATGATTTTAGGCATGATATTTTGACCTATTTATCTGATGATGTTATTGCTGATTATGAGTCTAGATCTGTAGAGAACATTCCATTGTCGTATAAAGTTTTTGAAAGTTTGTTTGAATCTTTATGTCGGAGGCAGGCGGGTGATGAAGAGTTAGAAGATGACACTGAAGGGGCTGATTTTTCTTCCTTTTTTTAATCGTCCCTTCGTTTTTTTATCAGAATAAAGAGAGTTATAATTATTAAGCCAAGAATCCAGATATCGCCACTATGTTGGTAGATTGTTTTGGTGGTTTTTAAGGGTACAAGTGCGTTAAGGATACCTTGTTTGTCTTGTTTACTTTGTTCGAGTATATACCCATGGTTATTTATAATGGCAGATATCCCTGTGTTAGCTGCTTGAATTTGGAATCGGTCATTTTCTATACTTCTTACCACACTCATTTGAAGATGCTGTTCAGCAGCAGCTGATTGGAAGAACCATGCGTTATTTACCGCAGTATATATTAGGTTTGCTCCTAATAAACACTGTTTTCTGGTATACCAAGGGTAAACGGACTCTAAGCATATATTAGGAGCTATTTTTACATCCTGTGCATATATGGGAGATATTTTAGTGCCAGGAGAGAACTCACTTCCTGGTATTAAATTGTTTAAGCCGACTGTTCGGAATAAAGATTTGGCTGGCCAATATTCTCCGAAGGGCATGAGTTGTAATTTTTTATATGTTTTTTGTGAAAGGCCTTGAGGACTGATCTGGGCGATAGCATTAAAAAAAGAGCTGTTTTTTTTATCAGGAGTACCAAATAAAATATGCGCGTTATGAGTGCGAGATAAGGCCTCTAGAGGTTTGATAAAGTAAGGTTTTTTAAGGTTTAGTCCTGGGGTTAATGTTTCAGGTAGAAAAACATAGCTTGCTTGTGTGGTTGTCAGAGCTTCCTCAACTAGCTTGATAATATCTATGCGTATATTTTTCCATCTATATTTATTTAGTTTATTGTTTTGTGGATGGTTGGGTTGGATTACTGCGACGTGGATTTTTTTTTCAGGTAATGCCTGCTTATGTGTTTGCCAGAATCCATAGGCATAATTAAATGTGAATAGCAGGAGGATAGAGAGAATCGGCCATAGTTTAAACTGGGGTTTATGCCGAATGGTGACATAGATTAAGGTATTAATAATGAGTATAAAAAAGCTTAAAAAGAAGATTCCACCTATATCGGCTATTTGAGAGAGGCTAGGAAGGAAAGCGAGGGTATAGCCAATAGTACAGGCGGGGTTTCCCACAATAAGGGTAGATTTTAGATATTCAGCACTTATCCAGACGATGGGGACTGTCCAAATATGGTTTTTTAGTTTAAAGAATATGGCGGCTATGCCGGCATAAAAACTACCAAGATAAAGGGTGTAAAGTCCCCATAAAAGAGTGATTCCAATTTTAGGTCCCCAGGCGGTAAGTTCAAAAACCCAAAGATGAAAACCTCCACATAATATAGCGCCAAAAAGAAGTCCTTTTAGGCTAGCCTCTTTTGTAGTTTTACTAGAGTTAACAGAATAAATGAAAGGGACAATCGCTATAAACGATAGATAAGGAAGATTGAATGGAGGAAATGCGGCGAGTAATAAAAGGGCCGACAGACTTATTATAATAATTGCATTCTCCACTCTACAATATCGCTGGCGCCATCTATATCCTCTTCTTCCTGTTCAATATCAGAGTTTTCTTCATTGTTTACAATAATATTTATTTTTTGAGGCTTGTCTATAGTATCTACAATGTAGCCAGTTTCTGAATCGTCGGAGATTTTACTGGTTGCGAATGTGAAGTATCGCGTACCACTGAGATCAGATTCTAGAATAGAGATATCAAAGTTTAGGATGATGTTTTTTCCAGAGGGTGTCAGCGTATAGTCTAAGTTACGACTATAGTTATAGGTAAGATTGTCAGATGTTGTACGGCTAAAACCTGTGCTTCCAGATTGATAAAGATAAGGGATTCCTTTGTGAATAACAATGTAGTCTGACCAGGTATCATAATAATCTTCATAGAAGCTTGTGACACCTGTTTCATTATATATTTCAGAAAAGGTGGGGTCATTAAGTTCGAATGTTCGTCCTGGGGTAGGGAAGTAAATATCTGAGCTAGAGCTGAGAATGGGGAGCGTAATGTTTGGGGGTGAGACTGTGGAGAAAATTATCATGTAATTCACATTTTCTAGATCGACATTTTCTCTAAGTGTGATGGTGGCTTGCATGTTTAGGGTGACGACTCGGTCTGTGACCGTACGGGCGCAGGAGAGTATTAAAAAGCTGAAGAGTAATAATAGTAGGGGTGCATATCGCATTATTTTAACCGTTCCTCGGAGCCTTTATCAAATCGGCCTTTTACTTTCCAAATATCCTTTGTTTTACGTAATTCCAGTGGATCATCTGGAAAGGCATTAAAGGTGTACTTTATTGTAAGCTCTTCTGCTAATTTACGGTATCCTAATTCTAATTTTCGTTTATGTTCATGTTTGACGATGTTGATCGTTTGCATGTCGTATCTGTTCGATTCCCATTTGCCAGATTGATTGGTGGTGTCGTAGATAAATCCAGTTTTTATTTCCCAGCGATACTCCGGGTTTTTTCCTAAGAAAAAGGATAGATTAAATTTGGAATTATTAATGTCTGTTTCATGCTCATCTTTCCATGTATTTAAGTCGTAAGAAATATCAAAGTTAAGGGACATGTTTTTTGTAGGGCGTATATCTATTTCTAAACGAAGAGGCATAAACCGAGTGTCTTTTTCACTTTTAGAATAGTTTAATTTTTTTCCTGTTTGAGCGGAAAAACTGAATTTTTTAGTGACTTTGGCGTTAAATTTTGTCATGTAGTTTCCCCATTTTTTATCTTCTTTTATCCAATTGTAATCCGTGGCATGTGACCAGCTTAGATTGAGGTAATACGGGAAAAGGGGAAGTGAGTTTTTTTTATAAAAGAATGTAAGTGTTTCAGATATTTTATTTTTTTCTGAGATAGATTTTTGGAAGTAATAGAAGGGAGAATTGTTTTCTTTTGGGATGTATTGGCTTTGGTATGTTGTAGCCATTTTGATGAAACCAAGAAATTCTGAACGTTGCGATGCGTTTAGATTAAAGCTATATAGCGCGTCGCCTTCGGAATACCCGTAATCTTGAATTTTGAAGATGTATTGATCGTAGCCTAGACCAAATTTAAAGGATGTTTTTTGAGGGATTTTATCAAATTTTATAGAGGCATCTTGTCTGAATATGTAGGTGTTTGGGGCGTAAGAAAAAGTATCTACATCGGGGAAGGTCCTCACTTTTTTAGTGGTACTGTCGTAGCGAGATTCTTGATATCTAGCTATAGTTGTTTCTTGTTTAAGTCGGATTTTACCTAGATAAAAGTCGTCAAATTTTATATTTAATTCAGGTGCTTTATGTAGAAAGTTATTAAGTGCAATATCACGCGTAACTGTATCCTCATCTAAATCATATATTTGATCCAAATTTAGTGTCATATTTATATGATTGTTATATTTTTTAGATAGGGTGGTGTATAGTTTTAGCTGTGTATCCTCACGTATAGACTCTGACCAATCTGAGTTGTTGGCTGTGTATATATATTTATTTTTTAATGTATAGCTTTTAGGCAGGGCGAGGGTATAGTTCCCATCACTTTTTATCTCTCGTCTTTTGGATGTGTAGGCTTCATTTTTTGAGTAAGACAGTGTGTAGATATTTTTTCCGTTGAAGGTGTGGGAATGACTGAGATTAGAGCTCTTTTTATTAATATTGAAATCTTGAGTTTCATAGGCGGTGGTTGTGTAGGTGTCGCCTAAATCGTCATAAGCGATTGTAAATCCTTTTTTGTCGACTTTATTTGAACCACGAGTGTTTATTTTTTCGGCTACGTCTGTAGTGTCGTAGTAGTGGCTGATGGTTAAACGATCGTTTTTTTTATAGCTATGTTCCCATCTCATTTTTTTATTATATTTATCTTTCCATTTATTGTTTTCTAGTTGTTTGAAATCGTAATTGTAATAATAAAGCATTCCTTTATGCTTTTTTTTAAGCGTGTAGAAATGTCGAATACCTCCTCCCCATTCACTACGACGATTGTCCTTTGCTTGATACCAATCTAAGAGGATACTAGATTCACGGCTAGAATCTGTGACGTCGACCTTATAATCGATTTTGTTTTGTAAAAAATACCCCCATCCGTCTTGAACTTTTTTTCCTATGGTAGGGAAGTTCCAGACGACCTTTCTTTCTCCTAGTGAATAGGAATAATAGGGAAGCCAAAAATATAAGGG
>CALLLO010000056.1 GCA_938082985.1 uncultured Candidatus Marinamargulisbacteria bacterium
TAAACGCCTCCAATTTCTGCTCTCATACCCCAAGCGACTCCTCACCATCATTCTCATCGGCAACAACATCGCCAATGTAGGCGCCTCGGCAATCGCCACAGCCTTAATGACCGATATTTTTAAACAATTAGGGATACACAACATGGCGGCAGGAATCGCCATCGTAACTGGCACAATGACCTTTATCATTTTAACTTTTGGAGAAATAACACCTAAAACCTTAGCGATGAAAAACTCATCCAAATGGGCACTCAGTATCATGCCAATATTAGCCGTACTCATGATTTTATCCTACCCATTAACATCCATTTTTATGATGATATCTGACTTTGTATCAAAAATTTTTGGCATGCCAATTTCTGACAAAAAAAAGCTCTTAACAGAAGAAGAAATCAAAACAATATTAAAGTTAGCTGAAGAAGATGGCATCTTAGAAAAAGAGAAAAGACACATGATGAACGGAATATTTAACGTATCTGAAAAAATTGTACGAGAAATAATGACACCTCGTACAGATGTAAAAGCCTTAAACATAACAAGCACGCTAGAAAATGCCATTGCCACAATAAAAAACTGTGGACATTCTAGAATTCCCATTTTCGACGAAAATATCGACAACATCCAAGGTATCATCTATGCCAAAGACCTTCTCAACGTCACTCATCCAAAAAAGACCACTGTGAAAGATATACTACGAAAAGCGGTGTATATACCCGAAACAAAAAACATCGAAGAACTTCTCCAACAAATGAAACGCGCCAAGTTTCACATGGCCATTGTCTTAGATGAATACGGAGGTACAGCCGGAATTGTCACCTTTGAAGATATCATTGAAGAAATTGTTGGAGATATTCAGGATGAATATGATCAAGAAAACAACGCAGTCACAGAACTCAACCCAGGTCATTATAAAGTGGAGGCTAGCCTTAATCTCGATGACCTTCCAGATACTATAAAAAAACATCTTCCCACTGATCCTGAAGATTACGATACCGTGGGTGGCTTTGTTTTATTTGCACTAGGCTCATTTCCAAAAAAAGGGGACTCCTTTGTGTACGGATCCTTAGATATCTCTATTCAGGCACTGGTGAATCGTCGGATTAAAACGGTCGAAATAACCGTGGAACTGATCTAAAAAAAAAGGGCTCTTAAACGGAAGATTTTAAATACATCCGCAACCTGATAAACTACCCAACATGCCTTCAAAAATCATACAGTTTTTAGCTGAAAAATTAGTCACTCAAGCACGTTTTATCACGCTTTTAGAAAGACTCTTTCATTATCCCTCTATTGACGACAATGTCGAACACGTAAAAAGGTTTAAAAAAGAGTTCCACCAATCCCTTCTCAATAAATCCGTCATCCCTTTTCACCTAAAACGCATATGGCCAGCATGGGTATATAAGCAATGTCTCCCCAAAAGCCCCTACTTTTCACTCAATGAAAACCATCTAAGTCTGACTAATACCAGCAAAAGAAATTGGACAGTGATAAGTGCTCCAAAATCAAAAAGCAAAGCCGTCGTAGATCCTAACGGACTCATTAGTAAAAACCTTCAGTCTTGGTCTCTAGATTTTTGGGTCTCTCATAATGCTAAACTCGTCTCTCCTTCCTACGTTCACAATATAAAACAAACATTTTCAACAGAGCCCCCATCCATACAAACCAATTTTAATATCGACCCTCTCTCTATAGCCTCAGAAGTCATGTCCACTCCATTCCCAGACGGCAACATCCTCCTCAATGCCGTCACTCTAAACAATACCGGAGATAAAGCTCTAAAGCTTTCCTTTTATTTTGCTATTCGTCCCTATAATCCACTCGGGATTTCGCTCATCAATAACATAAACTACCTTAGCCAAGGCACACTCATGGTCAACAATAAAATCGGCCTCGTTTTAGATGAAAAACCTGATAACATTGTGTGTGTATCTTTTAAAGATGGCGATGTATCTGAACATAGTAATGATTGGGCTATGATCCTAAAATCCCACTGTCCAGACGGATTAGCTTCCGCGTTTGTTGAATATAAACTGACCCTTCAAGCCGGCCAAAGTAAAATATTTACATGTAAAATACCCGAAACCCCCAATCCCTATAAAAACAATGCTAAAGACCTCTCTACTAGGAGGAAAAAACATCTAAACACAGATATCCAAAACATAAAGACTCTCAGTTTTGAAAATGAAAAAAATCACCTATCCCAACACTGGACAGCTTATTTACCTCAAAAAAGCACCTGTGTACTACCCTCTACACCCCTTCAATCCCTCTTTAATAAAAATATCACCCACCTACTCTCCCATGTAAATACAAGCTTTATTTCAAGCGACACCACGTCCACAACCGCCTCATATGCAGACTCGCTAACCCTCATTCATGCCCTTCAAACCATAGGCGCTTACCCACTAGCTAATGAACTTACCGTACCCCTTCTTATAAAAAAAAACTGGTACCAATTCCCTTCAGAAGTCCAAATCCCGCCCTCCGATATTGGACGCTTATTATTTTTAATTAAAAAAAGCTACCAGTGCATGCCAGATCAATCGTGGATAGAAAAATACTTTCCACAGATTGACATGATGATGACCTTTATCAGCCAATCTCGGATAAGTGTCCGTCACAAAAACCACTACATGAGAGGTCTTATATCCAAACAAAACCCATTCCCAATGTCGGGACAAAAAGACATATATCTTTTAGATACTTTTTTGGCATTAAGCGCTGTAGATTCAGCCTTATACTTTGCGACCCTATTAAATAAAACTCTCCTCATAACTAAATATAAATATCTCCAACATCAACTAAATGCTTCACTCGACCTTTTCTGCCAACATATAGAAGAAAAAGAAGCGGGGAAACCCCTATTCCCTATTACAGAAAAAAACTATAGTGACAGTCGATTAATCGATACTTTAAGCTGTGTGTACCCCCTCAACATTATAGAGCCACATGACACGAGGGTTACCCACACACTCAAACAAATAGACAAACATTGTATACACGAAAATAGTGTTTTCACGTCCACATTTCCTCTAGGTCTAGACCATTCACGAAGTCTCCAATTAGCTCAAATCTATGCTCATCGACAAGACCCCATAGCACATAGCATCCTCAACGAAATAGTAGAAAACAGTACCTACACAGGCCAATGGCCCTCCGCAAGACACACGCACCATAATGAAGGGTGTAGTGGCGAAGGCCAAGATGGGCTAAGTTCGGCCAACTTCCTACTACTCATTAGAAGCCTGCTTCTTCAAGAAGAAGACAACGAGGTTCTACATATTACCCCCTGCATCCCCGCTTCCTGGCTCGAAAAAAATAGCCCCATTGCCTTGAAAAATTACCCTACTCAATTTGGGCCAATATCCTTTTCACTACACCCATTACAGACTAGTGTAGAGTTTACATTTTCAGAAAACTTTCACTGTCCTCCGAAAAAAATTAAGCTATCTCTCCCTGTTCCCATAAAAAATTACACCCTAAATGGAAAAACACAGGCGCATGGTAGTCGTACATTAATTATACAAAAAAACACTGGAGCTCTGAGCTTATACATATGATTAAACTAAAAGATGAACTGATATTAACTATAGAAAAACTCGTCTTTAAAGGTGCCGGACTCGGCAACCATGAAGGCTTTAAAATATTTGTTCCAGGCACCCTGCCTGGTGATGTAGTTAACATAAGAATTAATAAGAAAAAACGACGTTATGCAGAAGGGAAATGTATAGAGTTCATTGAAAAATCTCCCTTACGAAAAACCAACACCTGTACCCATTTCCCCCAATGCGGCGGCTGCCAGATGATTGACGTCCCCTACTCCGACCAAGCCAAAATAAAAGAAAGTATATTGACCGACACCATTGTTCAATTCTTCCCAGAAATGGAAGAAAAAAGGCAGCCTATCCTCTCCTCAGAATCACAGAGGTTTTATAGAAATAAAATGGAATTTGCCTTTGGACAAAAAGAAGGAACCCTTACTCTTGGGCTTAAAAAAAGAGCCTGCTTTGATATCATTGTCCCCATTCACGACTGTCAGCTTCAATCAGAGCAAAGCAACAGTATCATAAAGGACAGTGTTGCCTTTTTTAAAAACACCCCACTCACACCTTGGGACTATGACAATAACACCGGAGACCTACGACATCTCATGGTGCGACACAGTAAAACAAAAGACACCTACATGCTTATGATTATTACAGGATCCACACAGTCCGACATCATAGAAAACTATGTCAAAACCATAACAAAAAAACACCCTAATATTACGTCCATCTACCAAAGTATTAACCCCAGCCCTGGAGACACGGCTCAAGAACCAGATATTAGACATCATCATGGCGATACCCATATTGTTGAAAGACTCGGCGATATCGAATTTAAAATATCACCACAGTCTTTTTTTCAAACCAACACAAAACAAGCTGAAGTTCTCTATCAAACTGTCGCAGACATTGCTCACCTCGACTCCACCACAGAGCTTTTAGACCTCTACTGTGGAACCGGTAGTATCGGCCTCTTTCTATCAAAATATGTAAAATCCGTACAAGGGATAGAGGAAGTAGCGCCCGCGATTGAAGATGCCAAAAAAAATGCGGAAAGAAATGGTATTACAAATGCGACATTCGTTTGTGGCCGAGTAAAGAACATCCTAAAGTTTGACCCGCCTAAAGTCGATTGCATCGTCATAGATCCACCTCGCTGCGGAATGGTACCCAAAGCCTTAATGCGAATGGCTTCACTCGGTGCTCCCCAACTCATCTACGTCTCCTGCAACCCGAGTACTCTCATGCGCGATCTTAAAGAGATTTGTACCTACGGATACCAAGTCGAGACTATTCAACCCGTTGATATGTTCCCCAACACCTTTCATCTAGAATGTGTCACTAGATTGACAAAAATATAGGCAGCTCGTAAAGTTAATATCATGAATTGGCAAGAACAATTTTCCGTAGGTCATACGGACATCGATAACCACCATGAAGAGCTCTTCCAACTTGTGAGTGCTCTAGATCTTGCTATCCAAAAAGGTGAAGAAGACGCTGTAGACGATATCATTAATTTTCTAGAACACTATGTCACAGAACATTTTGAAGAAGAGGAAGAGCTTATGCTGTCGCACAATTTTGTAGGGTATGCTACACACAAAGCAGAGCATGAAAAGTTTAAATATCTCGTTTCGGATATACGCACCAATTTCAACGACAACACATCTCTCACACACATCATATTCTCTATCCGACGACTCATTGATACACTCGTCCATCATATTCAAACAATCGATATCGCGATAGCGCCCCTAGTAGGAGAGTCCCATGAGTAAGAATGCTCACACCCTATTTGAAACATATCTAAGTAATAACGAGAGTCGCTACACGACTCAAAAGAAAGCTATCGCAACAGAAATATTCGAATCAAAAGACCACTTTGAAGTAGAAGATTTCATCGATAACATACGAGCCAAAAATAAAAAGTTTTCTCGTGCCACTGTATACAGAACCATTAAACAATTATTAGCCGCCCGCCTCCTACAAAAAATATCTAGTATCGATAGCAAAATACTATACGAACACTCCACACCCCAAGATCATCACGCCCACGTCATCTGTAATATTTGTGGAAAAATATTTGAAATTGAAGAAGCCTCAGTAAAAAGTATTATTGATTCTGAATGCAAAAAACTAGGTGTCATACCTCAATATTTATCCCTCCACGTATACGGGCAATGTAAAGACCCGGCTACCTGCAAAGGTAAGAAGTAAACGATGGAAACCATGCTTTTTGCTATCATAATGCTTCTTTTCATCTTCGTCGGCTTAGGCGTAGGCGTTCTATTTTTCGGAAAAACAGCCCAGCGAGACGCCTGCGGCTCAGTCCCTCATGCGGCCCACGAAGATTGTCCGTCACAAAAAGCTGGACTCTGTCCTATCGAAGATACAAGCGGAGCCTTAAAAATGGCTAAACTAGGAAAAATTAGTTACGAGCCACACTAAAACACCTCCAACTCATTAATCTACTTTTTGAAACTGAATTTACAGAAAAAATTTTGCGTAATCAAAAGGTAACTAGTTATTGTTCAAATATACAGATACGCACACCTTAGAGTTTAGGCTACTGATTATGAATCCGATTCGAATTGATACATGTATTTAGAAAATCTCTATTGAGAGGTCACTCACAATTCAATAGAACAGAACGCTATAAACACTATACGCAATAACGCAAACCGTAGGATAGAAGGTAATGCCAAATCCAACGGCTCTACCGACTGGGAATTGATGATAACCAAGCCAGAAAAGAATCCTCCCAATTACCCACCAACAGACCAATAGGGGAATAATCTTCACAGATTCAGAATCAATGACAGTCACAAGTACAAGATGCGCAATCACTACGAGAACAAACTGTTCAAAGGTATTTTGAAGATACCTAAGATTAAGCTCTATAGCAGGTGGTAAATTACTCGTAGCCCCATCAATGGCCTCTTTATTCTGAAACCTCTGCTTAGCAATAGTCCCAATACCCGCCAAAAGCATCAGCATAGCAAAAAGTTCACATTGAAAAACAAAGGCTAATCTATCCGCCATGCTCATCAATTCAGGACCTGCAAATGGGTAAAATCTATATCCAAAGTAAATAAAAACCGCTGAGGCTACTGCCGCGGCCGCTGCTCCATACTTTACCTGCTGCTGTTTAGAAAACATAAAAAGCTCCTTTGTTGTATGCGAAAAAATGGAATATTATTCTATTAATATATATACTACCACATCAGGTTTCAATCTCTGGTTAAGATTGGGTGGATTTCTGGGGGTAGAGCTTAGCCTCCTCATAAACATCTAGTCTTTTTACATTATTTAAATGTTAACTCCTTGTTAATCTTAATGTATGTTTCAAGCACTTTGTTCCCCGATTTTCCGTCCATTACCCTCACTATTTGCCAGATCAAGTCGGTCCTTAAGTGTGGCCTCTAAATGGCAAGATACAACGCTAACCCCTACTCAAAAAGCGCACTCAGAAATAAAAATGGGTAGGCCTTTGGAGGTCTTTGAGACTAAGTTTTGTGTGAGTCCTAGTGGCTTGTCGTACCTTGAGATTGATGAAATAACGAAAAATCAAGCAAAAGAACCACAGACTAAACGGACTCTAAGTGGGAATAGTAGTCCAGATAAACGCATTACATGGTCGTCTGTTTTTTCACAGGAGAGTATGAATATAGTTAGGGCTAAAGTATTTAATGACGAGAGGCTGTCTTCCTTTTCCCGTTTTTTTGAATTAGAACTCACACTTCCAGATAAGTTCCCTGTTTATCTTTTATATCCAGCCATGTCAGGGCATGTCTCGTGGCATAACGATTCCTTACAGAAAGTGGAGACTGAAAAGTACGTAAAAGATGTGGAGGCCCGTATCCCTGGCTTTAATGGTTTTAAAGATCTAGGTCCTCCTGGAACATTGGACTATACAAAAAATGTCGTACGGGCTCTACAGACTATGTCTGAGCCTAACCGAGCCTTGCTATTTAAGGAAGAAAAGAAAGCCGTCCTTGCAGACAGTGAAACAAGGCTGCATGCTATTAACCCAGGCCCTATCACCGGTTTAATTAATATGAATACGACTGAGGACAATCAGTTTAAGCTAGACCTG
>CALLLO010000057.1 GCA_938082985.1 uncultured Candidatus Marinamargulisbacteria bacterium
TGCCTTCCACCCTCTGTATATTTCCCTCAGCTCACTGTCTGTATATTTTTTCCTTCTCATCTCTCACCTGCTTTTTTAAGGTCCTTTTACCTTAGGTCCCTTTGAGCTTTATCGATAGTCTGTAGTTTGTTTACCGCTTACAATAGTACGTATCTTGTGTATTGTTTACATAATTAGATATAACAACGTTCCCACCAGTTAATTTATATAATTTACGGAATGTATCTAATATCTCTGAATAATTTGGATTGGTAGGGTAACTTTTTTGTAAAATATCTGATCGTATTTTCTTATCTGTACTTACCTTGTTCATAATAATTTCATTCCCTATTACAAGAAGGTTTAAACATTTTGGGGTTTTTTGCACATTCCCGTAAGCGGTAAATAAACTACAGACTAGCCATGTAAAAAGTTAGGTCTTAAAATTCCAGGGTAATAACGCTTCATAATCCTCAATGGACCGGCAGAGCGGCACCCGTTTTAGGACCTCAGTATAATAAGCCATCGGATCTAAGCCATGATGCTTGGCCGTAACAATCAAGCTAAAATGAACGCCCAATGCATCGGCTCCAGCCTGAGTGGCTGAGAATAAAAAGTTTTTCCTCGCGATAACAAAAGGCTTAATATCACGTTCTGTAGCATTGGGTAAAACAGCAAAGTGCGATACGAGGCTAAGGAAAGGAGTTGTTACAAAAGAAAAAAAGAGTAACCACTTATGTTACTAGGTGAGCCTAGGGTTCTGAATAAAGAGCGAACCTAACAATGTAATGAAGCACAAAGTGCGGGGAAAGAAACGTGAGTAGAAATCCTTCCTGATAACCACAAAAACAGGTAAATGCTAGGTAATCAATAAGGTGAACATATGTGAATCTGCAATAAAGACCGTCATATACAATAAGCGAAAGTGGATTGAATGCACGCTTAAACCAAAAGGTTAAGAGATCTGAAGGTCATTTTTGCTTGGACCTTCGTAACCAAAGAATCTCTCGGTCGATAGCAGGCACCTAAGTCGATATAGACTCTTTTCCTTGGAACGTAGTAACCCTGTATTATTCCTAGAATAAAGGAAGGTTAACTGTAAAGTCAGCTGATAATAATGCAGGTTAGGAAGTTGGAAAAAGCGAAGGCCATTTTGTAACGAAGTGGATACGGATCAATATCCGGCACGAAAGTGAGCTAACATCCAACGGGTGTCTAATGGCAAGAAAATGTGAAGAATCATCATAATAAAGGAAAGCAAATGACAACAATGACACAGACATTGATTGGTGCGCCTCTAGTGAATGCCGACGACTGGAATTCCATAAATTGGAAGAAGGTAGAGACATTTATACGACGACTTCAAATGCGTATTGCAAAGGCTGTTAGGGAAAAACGGTGGGGCAAGGTTAGTGCCTTGCAACGACTTTTAACCCACTCGCATTACGCCAAACTTTTGGCCGTAAAGCGAGTGGCTCAAAATAAGGGAAGAAAAACACCTGGAGTCGACGGTGTTATCCTCTCTTCTGCGAAACAGAAATTCCAAGTAGCCAAAACCCTCAATCAAAGGACATATCAGCCTAAACCACTGAGACGAATTTATATCCCAAAGAAAACAAAAGGGAAGGTTCGTCCGCTATCTATTCCAACGATACAATGCCGGTGTTTCCAGGCACTGTATCTTCTTGGGATCGAGCCTGTTTCTGAGACTACGGCAGACAAAAACTCCTATGGCTTCCGGCCAAAGCGATCCACAATGGATGCCATTGAGCAATGCTTTCGGATATTTTCAAAACGTCACTCAGCCCATTGGGTTCTCGAAGCCGACATCAAGTCTTGCTTCGACAAAATTAGCCACAAATGGCTCATAAATAACATCCCAATGGAGAAGAAAACACTCGAAAAGTGGCTAGGTTCGGGAATCATGGAAAACAATGTCATCTCCGATATCTTGGAAGGAACCCCACAAGGCGGAATCGCAAGCCCAACACTCGCAAATTTTGCTCTGGATGGACTTGAGGCAGCAATCAAACAGGTCGCAGTCCAAAAAGATAAAGTTAACTTTGTAAGATATGCGGATGATTTCGTGGTAAGTGGTAGTAGTCGCAAGGTTTTAGAAGATAAAATAAAGCCTGTGATTAAAACGTTTCTAGCAGAACGTGGGTTAGCATTGTCTGAAGACAAAACGAGGGTAACCTTTATCAGAGACGGATTCGATTTTCTGGGGTTTAACATCCGAAAATATGAGGACAAACTTCTGATCAAGCCGTCAAAGGCTAGCGTAAAAGAATTTCTAGGTGATATTCGTTACACTGTGAAGGCTAATCTATCAACCAAAACAGAAAACCTTATTCGTTTGCTTAACCCCAAAATTTTGGGGTGGTCTAATTACTACAGACACTCTGTAGCTAAGGAAGTATTTGGATTTGTTGATTACCAAATCTTCAAAGTAATCTGGTATTGGTCAAAAAGAAGACATCCAATGAAAAGTAAAACGTGGGTCCGAAGAAAATATTTCAGATCTGAGAAGTTACGCAGTTGGATGTTCTACGAGACAATGAGACGAAAAGATGGAAGTAAGTTTCATTTGGATCTCGTCTATGCGGCTACAATACCGATTAAACGATATATTAAGTTAAAAGCAGAAGCCACTCCCTATGATCCAAAATATCAAAACTATTTTGATCAACGAGCTAACAACCGGGTGAGCTTAAACACTCGCCTTATAGATGCTTGAGCCGTGTGAGGTGAAAGTCTCATCCACGGTTCTTAGGAGGCTGGCCAGAGGTAACTCTGGCTGGCTATCCGACAACAGGGGAAATGTCGGAGAGATTCTCTCTAAAAAGACTGAATTTACCCTTAGATACCGTTAATAAATATTTCTTACATTTCCCAAAATATGACCGTTTTTTGTCTGAAATTTTGGGAAATGTTTTTTTGGAAAAATGAGGCTTTTAAAGCTAAAGCTCTCGATTTAAGCCTTTAATTTTCAGACATTACCCCTGTTTTTGCTAAAATACCCTATTTCCGTCCTCTATCTCTTATTTAGCTTGCTACAGCACACGCGTAATTGGCCCCAAAAATTTCTGGGGTTTGGGGTTACAAC
>CALLLO010000058.1 GCA_938082985.1 uncultured Candidatus Marinamargulisbacteria bacterium
TAGCTCTATCCAAAGTAACTTTCTTTCTACTGAAAAGTTTATATCCACTTTTCAAAAACATGAGTATCAAAACCTTGACGCATTTATCCTTCTTAAAAAAATTCAAACCTTAGCCTCAGAACAACTTTTTCACTATAACAAAACAAGTCTTCTTTACAACCAAAAACTTACTCGTTTTCCGCATCGGTATTTTGCCGATTTTTTTAAATTTAGCCCCCTTCCAATTATCGATATTTCTAAAAGTAAAACAAGACAAGAACTCTCCGTACTTTTACTACAAGGGGACGTATAATGACCTATCAAATAGGCTTTTTTGGTTTTGGAAATATGGCACAAGCGATATGCAGAGGGATTCTAAACTCTCAGTATAGTCATAAAAAAAACATAGCATTCACTCAAAGAGATCCACATAAAGCAGCCTCAAATGCATTAGAATTTGGTATTACTCACCTTGATTTGGACGTATTACTTTCTCACTGTGACCTCCTCATTTTAGGTGTAAAGCCACAACAGTTAGAGGATGTGGCCGACTCACTAGCTTTATTTTCTGGACAATCATTGGTATCTCTACTTGCTGGAACATCTATTAGTACGCTCTCTGACATACTCCCCTCATCAGTTTTTATATGCCGAAGTATGCCGAACACACCGGCTCTTATAGGTCAGGGATTAACAGGACTAAGTTTTTCGCCTTCGTGTGATACAGCTACAAAGCAGAAGATAGAGTCCCTTTTTAATAGTGTAGGAAAAAGCCTAGTGATTGAAGAATCTGGCATGGATGCATTAACTGCAGTCAGTGGCAGTGGTCCTGCGTTTATATACAAGATAGCTGAAGAGATAGCACAAACAGCAGCAAAAAATAATTTGGACTATGCGCATGGAATCCAAGCTATAGCACAAAGTTTTATTGGTGCTGGGCATATGCTTCTAGAGAGTAAAAAAACGACACAAACATTAATCCAAAACGTAAGATCTCCAAACGGAACAACGGCTGCAGGTTTGGAACGTTTAGAACACTCACCCTTTTCAGAACACTTAGCTGCAATTATTCAGGCCGCTATAAACAAATCTAAAGAATTAGGAGCTTCATAATGGGATTACTCAGTTATAAAATTATCGATGTATTTTTTCAAGGTCTTTACTATGCCTTAATGCTACGCGTTTTACTTTCTTGGATTCCACACAATCCAGACTCCTCACTTATAAAATTTATTCACCAAATAACAGACCCTTTACTACGTCCTTTTCAAAACATTGTACCTTCTTGGCGAATAGGTATTGATTTAGCACCGTTGTTTGCTTTTTTTGCAATAGGTATTGTTAGACGTCTTCTTCTACAGCTTCTTTTTTAAGGATGTTGTTTGAACGGCCGCTTAACAGTCGGCCACTAGCCTTTCAAAACCGGCCACAAAGATTAGAAGATTATGTCGGACAAACACATCTTTTAGGCCCAGGTAAACCTCTCCAAAAAATGATTGAATCTGGCATCCTTATGTCCTTAATTATTTGGGGACCTCCTGGCTGTGGAAAAACAAGTCTAGCAAGACTCCTGTCTCAACTCACTCACTCTGAATTCCAACATCTTAATGCTGTAACTGCTAAAATTGCTGATTTAAAAAACGTCATAACTTTTGCACAGTCACATGCTCAGATGGGTAGACGAACATTATTATTTTTAGATGAGATCCATCGCTTTAATAAAACACAACAAGACGCCCTCCTCCCAGATGTAGAATCTGGATTAATCACCTTGATTGGAGCTACAACTGAAAACCCCTTCTTCTCTGTTATTCCTGGGCTTGTGTCTCGTTGTCAGATCTTCGAGCTTTTTGCATTAGAAAAACAGGCCCTTATTGATATGGCGAGAGACACGATGAAAAAAAGAGAGGTACGTTGTTCTGATAAAGCATTAGACTCCTTCGCAAGTTTTAGCGGTGGAGATGCACGCAAACTACTCAACGCGATTGAGCTTGCCTGTACGCTAGCGGAAAACAAGCAGCTTAAAGACGAGCAGATCCCCGCTATCACAGATCAAAGTGGAAAAGGGTATAGCACCGACGATCATTATGATCTGGCCTCCGCTCTTATTAAAAGCATGAGAGGATCTGATCCTGATGCATCCATCTATTGGCTCGCTAGACTCATTCACCAAGGTGAGCCTGCAGAATTTATTGTTAGAAGGCTCATCATCTTTGCCTCTGAGGATATAGGAAACGCAGATCCGCATGCCTTAATCCTTGCAACAAGCCTATTAACTGCCGCTAAATTCATAGGGATGCCTGAAATTAGGATCAACCTCTCACACGTAACCGCCTACCTAGCTTCAGCTCCAAAAAGCAATGCTAGTTATATGGCTATAAATAAAGCTCAAGCACTTATAAAAGAGGGTGTCTTACACCCCATTCCACAGCATTTACGAGATTCCCATTACTCAGAAGCTAAACATCTGGGTCATGGTAAAGGCTATAAATACCCCCATGACTACCCGTTTACACTTATCGACCAAGAGTATCTTCCCGTGCCCCATAGTCTTTATGAACCCACAGAACACGGGGCTGAAAAAACAATAAAAGAACGCCTTATAAAAATAAAAGAAATAAAAAAAAAGAAGGGATAACACGATGTCAAAAGCACGATTTTTATATATTTTTCCAAGTAATTACGATCATGATGGGATTAATGTAAAACTAGACGGGCAACTTGATGCGTTAAGTTCTGTTTATAGAACAAAACTAGTCACCCTAAAGTATTCAAAACGACACTCCGCACTCCAAACAAGTCTTGCTCTTTTTTCCTTTGAGTGTCGTGCTAGCTTTCTCGCTTTTATTTTTCCTCGCATCTATATGAGGTATAATCCTAAAACGCCTTATACGCTTTTCACCCTCGCCATTCTATCCTTTTTTAAAACAGTATATATTGAACACAATACTCTCTTGGATAATGAGCTTCGATTTTTAAACCGTAAAATAGAAAGGTTTTTGCATCTCGTCACTATGTTTTTTATTTCTAAAAGCCGCGTCACCCATATCGCTGTAAACGAAGAGCTTCAGGCACATTTAATCGATGATTTTTCTTGTTCCAAAAAACGTACCTTGTATATCCAAAATGGATTTAAAATGCCCAATTTACAGTCACGAGGTCTACTCCCTGATGCTCTAGAAAAAGCAAAAAAGGCAGCCAGTAATAGCGTCTGTAAAACGGCTATATTTACAGGGAACGGATATCCCTGGCACGGACTAGAAACAATTATTGAGCTTGTAAAAGATCGGTCCGATCTGCAACTCTTAATTGCAGGCCCCTATAAGGCGGACGATTCTTTACCCGAACACATTCATCTATTAGGAAAACTTGATACAGCGACCCTCTACAGTGTTTATGAACAGTGTGATTTTGCTATTAGTACGTTTAGGTGGGATCTACTAGGAATTACAGACGGCAGCCCCTTAAAAACACGAGAGTATCTGTGTCTGGGACTCCCCATTCTTACACATTATCACGATAGCGCAGAAGACTTCCCGTCTTTACATCCTTATATTTTTAATTATAAAAAAGACAAGACTGCACTAGAAAAAATTATAGCTTTTTCATCAGAAAAAAAAGACATTAAACAAACAGCCCAACGACATCTATCTTGGAAATCTCTTTGGAAAAGCTCAATCTTAGATTAAGGTAACTTTAGATAAATAGACTAAAGGGAATAAGCCTATTATCAAGCAAAGCAACACTAATTAAGGGGATTGAGATGAGATGAGATTAGATAAAACATATGGACTGTATGAAGACATAGAAAATATACAGTTGGAACAAGAGGCCTCTGTCAGTAAAAACTATGTTTTACCATTAGAACTTATGCAAGATTGGACACAATGCAGCATGCTCTCAGACTTTGTAGCGACAGGCCAATCTAAAAACTATCGTGACCCTAAAAAAACGATGAATACATTGTCTTCCATTACTAATGCACTTTTGGAAAATGCCATCAAGTTTTCTTACGACAAAAACAAGCTGGCAACGCTTACTCTACACAGTTATGCGTGCAAGCTTTCTATTGAAACGGTGAATACAACTCAACTATATAACGCAAAAAACTTATCCGGACTTATTACTAATTTAGAAACAAAAGACATTGACACTCTTTATTTTGAACAACTAGAAAAATCACTTGAAACGAACTCGGACAAATCCGATTTAGGCTTTTTAAGTTTAATGAAAAATTTCAATCTTCAATTAGGAATTAAAATAAAACCAAAAGTTACAGATGAAGCTGTCTATGACATCTTTATTAAAGTAGAGGTCAATACCGAGGCCTTAGACG
>CALLLO010000059.1 GCA_938082985.1 uncultured Candidatus Marinamargulisbacteria bacterium
CTTTATCAGGAATAGCGATTAGAACGTCTCAAAATAGAGTGGAAGATCGTATTGAAATTACAGATTCAAAAGGTCAGGTTATAGACTCTGACTCTTTAATTAATCAATTAAAATTTTCCATAATTTTAACAAAGCAATTTACCTACTTTTTACATAAAGCGCCTAACCCATACAATGCTTTAAGTCGATTTGGGGAGGTTTTAAAAGAATTGTCGTTAAAATCTAAAAATATGACGGTAGATGCAAAATTTTCGGATCCTAATTTTTTGAGTAGTTTTTCAACCTTACTTGGCGCTAGTGACTATATTTGGGAAGATATATTACGGACCCAATTTGAAAGTATTGTACCTATGGTAGAAAATTCGGGTAAACGTTTAGCGGATCTAAGACCTTTATCTGATATTGAAGAAGGCTTTCGTGAAACGCTTAATACATGTACACAGTTTAAAGAAAAAGTAGAGACCATTAACAGATTTAAAGATAAGGAACGATTTCAGATTGATATCCAACAAATAATCGGGCATCTACCTCTTTGGTTGTGTTCCAAAAGACTGACAGCGATTGCAGATATGGTTGTTAAAGCCTTGTCATTCGCCGTGATGCAGAACTTATATGAAGAGTATGGAGAGCCTAAGTCTGTTGGCGGACTTCCTGTAGATTTTTCTATATTTGGCTTAGGGAAATTGGGCGGACGAGCGTTGGGGTACGCATCAGATATTGAGTTGCTTTTTATATATAGCGATCAGGGCTATACATCTGGTAAAAAAAAGATAACAAACAGTGAGTTTTTTGAGAAGTTTGTGTCCCTGTTCTCAACAAGTATCGTGACAAAAAAAGACGGTATATTTGCCTTAGACTTACGTCTAAGGCCATACGGAAATGACGGCCCAAAAGCTGTTAGCTTTAGTAGTTTTTGTACGTATTATAGCTCTGAGGCTCATTTCTATGAAAAATTATCTTTAGTAAGGCTAAGAGGTATCGTTGGCCAAGACTCTTTTATTAAAAAGGTGGAGGCTATAAGGGATGAGTGTGTGTATCAGTCCAATATTATCAAAATAGAAGACGTGTGGGAACTTAGAAAGAAACAGTTTAAAGAAAAATTTAAACTCCAAACAATAAACGCTAAATTTAGTACAGGTTGTCTAGTCGATATTGAATACTCCGTTCAAGCCTTGCAGGTTCAATTTGGAAGAGAGCATGTTTTAGTAAGAAGTCCTGAAATAAGAGAGGCCTTGTTCCAATTGTCTAAAGTAGGTGTTTTGGATAATGATGAAAGAAAATTAATTATTAAAGCCTATATGTTTTTTAGGCTTCTGATTAACGGACTTAGAATGTTGAGGGGTAATGCTAAAGATTTAGAAATTCCAGATTTAGGATCGGATGAGTTAACACACTTAGCTAGACGCATAGGGTACAAAGAAAAGAAGGGAGTCACAGCCGCTAAGCAACTTTTTCTGGATATCGAAATGAGCAGAGCTATTGTCCGTCAATTTATAGAAAGACATTTTCAAGCTAACGCGTTACCTAGTGTGAGCGTGGCCAATATCGCGGATATTATTTTAGGAACTAAACTGCCTCAGGAAACCTATAGGCGTGTGTTTGAAAAAATTGGTTTTGAAGATCCTGACCTGGCTTTAGAAAACACAAAGCGCATCACTGCTCATATTACAAACAAAAACAGATCCATAAAATTTTTCTTAATGGCAGCCGACACCTTTTCTACAACTTCAAACCCTGACCAAGCGCTTAATTATTTTGAACGCTTTCTATCCAGCCTAGACAATGTCAACGATGCTCTTGATATTTTTTATGAATATCCAAAAATTATATCTATTGTTTTACGCGTATTTTCTAATAGTAGCTTTTTAGCAGAAACACTTTTGAGAGATCCTGATTTATTATCCTGGTTTACAGATCTGGATCAGCTGAGTACCTTGAGGCGTCGGGGACGCTATCGTGTAGAGTTGCTAGACACTCATTGGGAATCGGGATTGCGGAGATTTAAACGACGTGAGTTATTCAGAATCGCTGTCAAAGACCTTATCTTAGAGATGCCTCTCAGAGATATCGTGTCTGAAATTTCTTTTTTGGCAGAAGCTATTATTCAATATGTCTTCAGGCAAAGCATCGCTCATGTGCTAAAAGATAAAAAAGAATTGACCTATTCACCAGAAGATATTGAACAACATATGTGTTTAATGGCATTAGGGAAGTTAGGTGCCAGTGAGCTTAATTACAGTTCGGATATAGATCTTATAGCACTTGTTGATGACGATTTTTTAAATGCAGGGGACGAAGACTTAAAAGATCTTTTGAAAGAGATTATCGCCCAGTTTCATCGTTTTTTAAGCACTTACACGGAAAATGGTATGGTCTATCGCGTAGATTTTAACTTGCGTCCTTTTGGAGGAGGCGGTGAGTTGGTGGCTCCATTTTCAATGCTAAAGAGGTATTACAGCTCTCACGCTTCCCCTTGGGAAGTTCAAGCCCTTTTAAAAGCGCGTCCAGTAGCGGGGCAATGGAGCTTAGGTTTCTCATTGTTAAGCGACTTGTTTCCTCAGCTGTGTTCCCGTTTTTCTAAGTCGGATTATCACGATTACGTATTGAGATCTCGTAAAGAAGCGGTAAGAAGATCAGAGCTTAAGTTTACAACAGGTGTGGATATAAAAAATACATCTGGAGGAATACGAGATATAGAGTTTTTTATTCAGAAATTACAACTCCAAGCGTTTGGAACCTCACCGATTCATGCCAGATCTACCTTAGATGCGCTTAAAGAATGTAAAAAGAATAACCTTATTTCTGCGACTTTAGAAAAAGAGTTAAAAAATTGTTATTTATTGTTTAGACGGGTTGAACATTTTTTACAATTAAAAGATGATAGACAGACTCACGCTTTACCTAAAAATAAGAAGGCACTGGGGGTTTTGGCCAAGCGTTTGTATGGACGACAGGCAACAGCGGAGATATTTTTAGAAAAAATTAATCAGGCTATCGGGATAATTAAGCAGAGATGTTATGAGCCTAATCAGAAAAAAATAGACTAAAAGGATAAACCAATGAGTAAAACAGATTTTCCAGATGGAGTATTAGAGATGAGCCCACAGATTCCAGACTCTGTGTTTATTGCTGCCGGAGCTCAAGTTATGGGTGATGTAGAGTGTGGAGAAGGGGCCTCCATTTGGTATAACGCTGTAGTTAGAGGCGATATTAATATAATTAAAATTGGCAAGAAAACAAATATTCAAGATGGGTGTGTCTTACATCTTGAAAACGATAGGGCCTGTATCGTAGGAGATTACGTAACGGTAGGACATAAAGCGATGTTGCACGGCTGTACAGTTTCCGATGCCTGTTTGATCGGCATGGGAGCGATTGTACTAAATGGTGCTCATTTGGAGACGGGCTGTGTCATTGGAGCGGGAGCTGTAATTAAAGAGAATACACGTGTTAAAACAGGTGAGCTTTGGGTTGGGGTTCCTGCCAAGTGTGTGAAAACGGGACTCGATCTTGTGGACGACAATATAAAATGGGCAGAGAAATACGCTAAACTAGCGGCGGTTCATAAATTAAGAAAATAATTTAAGAGAGAGTTCTTTTTCAGTACTTAAAAGAGTTTCAATAAAAAGATCTCCGTCTAGTAAAGGGATGGTTTCTCCATGTGTGTAGAACATAAACCGTGTGCCTAAGAAAGGGTATGAAATAGAGATATCAGAAGATAAATGTAAGCCTCCAAATTCTACCCCATAGTTAAGGCCAGAGTTGTTTAGTTTGAGCATGAATGATTCAGGA
>CALLLO010000060.1 GCA_938082985.1 uncultured Candidatus Marinamargulisbacteria bacterium
GGATGTTAAAGATGTCACCTTTTTTGACGGATAAACTTTTTTCTATACTGCTTTGTTGAAGATTTAGAAGGCCAATAAGTTTAATCGAAGCAACGTGGGGTTTGGCTTTGGGGGTAGTCTCAGTGGCTTTTTTTTCTTGCGGAGGAGGAAGACTTTCTTTTGAAGTCCCGATTTCTTTTGCTTCGCTAAGGAATGTGTCTAGCGGTAAAGACGGTATTTCTATAGCTTGAAGGGGAGCTACTGCTATTAAAAGTAAACTAAGAAAGAGCGCTTTTTTATAAAAAAACACCAAGGAGTCCCGCAATGATGAAAAATAAGATGACTAATATTGTTGTGAATCGAGTTAATCCGTCTTCCATTCCTTTGCTGCTGTTAAATAACTTAGTTCCTCCTCCACCTATAGCACCCAAGCCTCCACCTTTAGGGCTGTGCATAAGGATAGTAAAAATAAGAGTTATTGCGATGAGTGTTTCGGTAACGATTAAAAATGTTTTCATAGTGTGCCTCGTTCTTCTATTTGAAGAGGGTAGTATATCAATCATTTTTCTTAATGTCATTTTTAATTGCATTCACCTAGAGCTAGGGTCTTGCTATACTAGATTTATGATTGAAATGCCTATCCTTATTGTCTGTTTTTTTACCTTTATTATTCACATGACTGAGTCTTTGGCTTATAGCATGCGGTTGGCTGGGGTACGGACCAAACAGATAGCGATTGCGATGGCCTTTGTTACGAGTACTTTGTTGGTGTCTCGTTTGTCAAATATGTTCCAGGCGCCTTTGTTAGGTGCGATGGTGGATTTAAGTATTTTGGATAATGGTAAAGACGCGTTGCTTTATTTAGAATCTCAGTTTCGATTGGTTATTTTCTCTGCTTTTTTTGGGGCCTGTATGGGCGCTTTTTTAACCCCTACCGTTGTCGGTTTGTTTCAAAAGGCGATCATTAGGTTTAAACATCATGGCTCGGTTCCTCGCGTCATGGTCTCTGTTTTTTATCCTAAAAATACGTGGAAAATATTAAAATCTTTTCATTTCCCTCGTTTATCTGCCTTAAAAACGATATCTTTTCGCTCTCTTCCAAAGTCTTTTTTAATTATTAATATCTGTGTGACGTCTGTTTATTGTATTGGGGTGTTATGTTCACTTTTGGCGGGAGCTTATTTACCAGAATTTAGATCTACTGCTGTGCAGCTATCTGGGATTGTTAACGGGATGGCGACTATTATGTTTACGATGTTTGTAGACCCATCCGGAGCGCGAGTGACGGATCAAGCGGTTAATGGAGAACGGCCAGAAGCGGATGTTCGATCTGTCGTTTTTTTTCTACAGATGGGGAAAATAATGGGAACGTTAATTTTAGCCCAACTTTTATTTAAGCCTTTAACTAAATATATTATGTTTGTGACTGAATTTTTGTCTAAGACGGTAGCGTAGTTGATTCCCTCTGAATATTTAGATTTAGTTAAAAAGTTAAATACTCACGCTCATGCGTATTATAGTTTGGATGCGCCTGAAATATCTGATTTTGATTACGATATCTTATATAAGAAGCTAGTAGATTTTGAAGAAAATAATCCTGCGAAAGTAGATGCGCTTTCTCCCACACAGAGAGTAGGGGACAAGTTGTTGGAGGGATTTGAGTCTTTTCAACATCCGAGTAAATTACCATCTTTGTCCAATGTGTTTAATGATGAGGAATTAGAGGCATTTGTAGAGCGAGTGGAGAAGGGCTTAAATGGGAAAAAAGCGACATTTACTGTTGAGCCTAAGATTGATGGCTTAGCGATTGCACTACATTATAAAGAAGGACGACTGGTTGTAGGTGCTACTAGAGGAGATGGTAGTAGGGGTGAATTAGTGACCTCTAATATTAAGACTATTAAGTCTTTGCCTTTGATTTTAAATAAAGCGGTTGATATGGAAGTTAGAGGGGAAGTGTTTATTAGGAAGTCTGTGTTTAAAAGTTTGGAAGCTGATTTCGCGAATCCCAGAAATGCAGCTGCAGGATCCATACGTCAGCTAGATCCGTCTGTGACAGCTAAGAGAAGGTTGGATGTTTTTTTATATCAAGGGATTGGTATGAATGAACCTACGCATGACAGAGTTTTACGTGCCGTTTCAGCTTTAGGTTTACCGGTTAATAAGGATGTATTGATGTGTGTGTCCGTATCTGAAATTAAAAAGGCCATTCGTCATATTATAGAGAAGAGAGACGACTATGATTGGGAGATAGACGGGGCGGTTATTAAAGTGAATGAGTGTGCCTATCAAGATGCTTTAGGTTATACGATTAAGGCGCCGAGATGGGCTACAGCGTATAAGTTTCCAACTGAGCAGGTAGTTACTCGTTTAAACGACATTGAGATTCAGGTAGGTAGAACAGGTGTGTTAACGCCTGTCGCAAAGTTGGAACCGGTACGCGTGACGGGTGTTATGGTGTCTAATGCGACGCTGCATAATATGGATGAAATTGGACGTAAGGGTGTAAAGATAGGCGATGATGTTGTTGTTCAGCGTGCAGGAGAAGTTATTCCTGAAGTTGTGCGTGTTGAACAAACGTATGAGACTAGTGAACTTTTTTTTATGCCTTTAGACTGTCCTTCTTGTTCAGCTACCGTGCATCATGAAGATGGCGATGTTCGCTATTATTGTGTAAATATGATGTGTCCGGCTCAAGTGAAAGGACGACTCGAACATTTTGTGGCCCGTAAGGCTATGGATATCGATGGTTTTGGGAAGCAACTTGTAGACCAGTTGGTGGATCTTGGATTGGTTCAAGATTTAGCGGATATTTATTATGTAACTAGAGAGCAGCTTTTGGACTTAGATCGGATGGGGGAGACGTCTGCGGATAATATTTTAAAGGCTTTGGAAGACAGTAAGACTAAGTCTTTATCTAAGTTTTTATTTGGTTTAGGAATCCCTTTTGTAGGAGAGAGGTCTGCTGAAATTATTGTAGAATCTTTTCCTTCTTTGGATAAAATTTTAATGGTTTCCAAAGAAAAATTGCTCGATTTATACGATATTGGTGATACGATTGCAGAGTCGTTTCTCACCACTATTCAGTCGCCGGAGTTTATTCGTCTTTTAAGACGTTTTTTGGATGCTGGGATTAAGGCTGAGCATGTAGAAGGTGAAATAGAGTCTGATATTTTTTCTGGACAGACTTTTTTAATTACGGGGACTTTGAGTCAATTTTCTCGGACCCAGGCTCAAGATGAAGTCAAAAAACGTGGTGGGAAGATTTTGTCATCGGTCTCTAAAAACTTGGACGTTTTACTTGTAGGAGATAAACCTGGTTCTAAAGTGGGTAAAGCGGTGAAGCTAAATGAATCAGGTGCGACTATTCAGATTATGGATGAATCTCTATTTGAGGCTTTAATTAAAGAGTAAAAAAAAGGCACTCAGAGGAGCGCCTTTTCTTTTAGTGGAAGAGAGAAATGATTTTACATCATTCCTGGCATGCCACCTCCCATGCCACCTCCCATGCCACCACCCATTGCAGCAGCGCCCGCGCCTGCTTCTTCTGGGATGTCTGCAACTAATACGTTTGTAGTTAATAATAAGCTTACTATTGAAGCTGCATTTTGAAGTGCAGATCGGGTTACTTTTAAAGGATCTACAACTCCTGCTTGAATCATATCTGTCATTTTACCGGTTCGTGCATTAAATCCGATGCCTTCTGCAGCGTTTCGGACTCTGTCTACAATAACTGATGCATCTACATCAGAGTTTGATGCGATCTTCCTTAAAGGAACTTCTAAAGAACGAAGAACAATTTTCATGCCAACTTGTCTGTCTTCAGGTGCTTTAATGATAGCGACCTCTAGAGTTTTAGATTGGCTAAGTAAGGCTGTTCCACCGCCGGGGACTATACCTTCTTCAATGGCGGCACGTGTTGCAGATAAAGCGTCTTCTACTCTGAACTTCTTTTCTTTCAGTTCAGTTTCTGTAGCAGCACCTACTTTAATAACCGCTACACCACCAGACAATTTCGCTAAACGTTCTTGTAGTTTTTCTTGATCATAACTGGAGTCGGTTGCTTCGATCTCTTTTCGTATTTGAGCGACTCGAGCTTTAATTGCAACATCTTCTCCACGACCTTGAACGATAGTTGTGGTGTCTTTATCTGCTTTTACTTTAGCTGCTTGTCCTAGTTGTTCTAGTTCTACAGTTTCTAAGTTTAAACCTTTTTCTTCAGAGATAAGTTCAGCACCTGTGAGGACTGCGATATCTTCTAACATAGCTTTCCGTCTGTCTCCAAAACCTGGGGCTTTGATCGCTAGAGCTTTTACTGTTCCTCTTAAGTTGTTTACAACTAAAGTTGCTAAGGCTTCACCGTCAACATCTTCAGCAAGAATAATGAGGGCTCTACCTGCTTGAACAACTTTTTCTAGTATTGGAAGGAGGTCTTTGATTGCTGAAATTTTCTTGTCAGTTACAAGGATAAACGGGTCATCGTAAGAGGCTTCCATTCTATCTTTGTCTGTAATCATATAAGGAGAGGCGTAGCCTTTATCAAACTGCATGCCTTCTACGATATCCATTTCTGTGTCGATACCTTTAGATTCTTCAACTGTGATAACGCCGTCTTTACCTACTTTGTCCATCGCATCAGCAATTAAGGTCCCGATTTCCTCATCGTTGTTAGCTGAAATTGTAGCTACTTGAGCAATCGCTTCTTTTCCGTCTACTTTTTGACTCATTTTTATGAGGCCGTCTACAACAACTTTCACCGCCGCTTCGATACCTTTTTTTATTTGGATTGGGTTAGCGCCAGCTGTGACATTTTTTAAGCCTTCTTTGAAAATTGCATTTCCAAGAATAGTAGCCGTTGTTGTTCCGTCGCCAGCAATATCGTTAGTTTTAGACGCCACTTCTTTTAAAAGCTGAGCACCCATGTTTTCAAAAGGATCTTCTAATTCGATTTCTTTTGCGATAGTCACACCGTCATTTGTAATTGTTGGAGAGCCCCATTGTTTAGATAAGACAACATTATTACCATTTGGTCCTAATGTTGAGCCGACAGCGTCAGCTACTTTTTCGATTCCAGCAGCCAATGCACGCCAGGCTTCTTCTGAATATTTTAATTGTTTTGCAGACATCGTATATTTCCTTTATGGCTTAGCTTTTAACAGCTAAGATATCGCTTTCGCGAACGATTAAGAGCTCGTCGTTGTTTACTTTAAGTTCCGTTCCGCCATATTTAGCGTAGATGACTACATCGCCTTCCTTAACGTTCATGGCGATGACTTTTCCCTCGTCGGATACTTTTCCTGGACCTACTGATATAACAACCCCTGTTTGAGGTTTGTCTTGTGCTGAATCGGGTAATACGATACCGGATTGTGTCATTTTTTCTGCCTCTTGTGGATGGATGATTACTCGATCTCCGAGTGGCCTGTAATTAGTATTGATCATTAAAAACTCCTTGGAAATTTATGGGGTCCATGGTGAGTGGACACCTAGTTTTGGTACCGAGGACCGGAATTGAACCGGTACGACCGATTAAGGTCATTGGATTTTAAGTCCAACGTGTCTACCAATTTCACCACCTCGGCTCAGAATTACTTCTGATCTTAAATAAGAACTGCAGATGAGTTTACAATAAAAGATTTGGACTGGGAAGTTTATTTGATAGATTGAAAATGCGCTCTTATTGCAAACGTGTTTAATAAACATCTAATGACTATGAAATTTACCCCAGACACAGGATGTTGATATATAGTTTTACTATGCGCTAAATTTAGGTTTTTTTTATAAGTCTTATCGTGAATATTGGCTATGAGTCATTGTCTTACTGAATCTGAATTAAATAAAAATAGAAAAATGAGAGAGCAACAAAGATAGTATATTACTGGTATAAGTAAAGTTTTAAATATTTTATTTGTAACTTTAGCAGGTACCTTGATCAGAAAGATTCTAGTCAACTTCCGATAATAGGTAAAGAAATGCAAGAGATTGTAGTCTCAAAAAAATACCGTTGGATTGATGCATCAGCAGATAATACATAGATGTTCAAGGATTTATTCTTGTTTGATTTGGTGAAATATCAGGCGGTTTTACATGAGAAATTCTGCTCAGATGTAACTCGAGTAATAGAAGTTTTGGGTGAAGGTAGGCACGTGGGGATTGAGGTATATGAGCGGATAGGAATATTTCTGAAAATGTTAACTAAAGTATCTGATAAGTTGTTTGAAGAGATAAAAAATATGTAGGAGGCTGGAGATGCGCCTTTTATAGTCTTGGATATGGGATTAAGTATTTTAGATCTAGATAAGCTATTGGTAGGGGCCAATTTTAATATAAAGTGTAACTTTGGTTTTTATGAGGATGAAGATTATGCATATTGTAAAAAACGTGGCGTCCCTGGGTGGCTAGTAGTGCCGACGAATAAGAGTAAAGCACTGACACGATGTCACGAAGAACATAATCATGAAACAATACCCCCTGCTAAGGCTTCGAGGGGACTTACTAATCTCAGTAGGACAAACAGACAAATTAACACCTATTTCCTCTGCCTATACGACCCTGTCCGCGAGAGAAGCGGTTTGAGTTTCATTGTTAACGTCTTTAACGGGGACCTATCTGTACTTGAAATGAGTTAGGACAATGACCGCTGTAAATTCCGACTTTTGTGTTTGTATTGGTCTTTTTGGGGATAATGCATTGGAGGGTAACTTGTCTATTGATCATTTAGCTAAAGTTGAGATAGACGAAAATATTGGCTTAGCGGTGGTTCTTCAGGACGACTAAGGATTAGAAATGGGGTCTGGTAGTTTGAGAAGTGGACGTAAAAATACAAGTAGTAATGTTTTTTTATTAATCGGATTTTATATTGAGGGGACTTTGACTCGCTGTGATACGGCGTTGTAATGGGCGTCAAAGCCTTCCATATCGGTTAGAAGTTTTAGATGTGAACTAGCTTCTTTCAGCGCCGATTGGGAGTAACTCATATAAGAGGAATATTTTACAAAATCCATCATCCCTAGGGGAGAGGCGAATCTAGCCGCGCCGCTAGTAGGAAGTACATGGTTGGGACCAGCGTAATAGTCGCCCAGCGTGACAGGTGTATACGGACCACAAAATATTGACCCCGCATGTTTAATTTTCTTCCTTAGTGAATCCGCGGTATCTGTGAGGATAACAAGATGCTCAGGTGCGGACTCATTAATCGTGTCGGCTTCATCGGTTTGCGGACCTATTAATAACAAGGCACTGTTTTTAGCCGCTTCTAATATAATGTCTTTTCTGGATAATGTTTGGACCTGTTTTTCACATTCTTTTTGAATAGCCTTTAGTATGGCCTCGTCTTTAGATATGGCTATTGCGATTGATTTAGGGTCGTGTTCGAGTTGGGCGAGTAGTTCGCTGGCGGCATATGTTGCATATTTTTTATTGTCTATATAGACGGTGACGTCTGAAGGGCCTGCAGGCTTATCTATATCAACTTTCCCGTATACACGTTGTTTCGCTAGGTCTACAAAGATGTTTCCTGGCCCTACGATTTTATCTACTTTAGGGATACTTTCAGTTCCATAGGCGAGTCCAAAAATGGCTTGGGATCCACCCGCTTTAATGATTATGTCGACGCCACAGAGGTCAGCGGCTACTAATATTTGGGGCGGGATATTTCCATCTGCTTGAGGGGGAGTGGTCATGACGAGTTGTGTTACGCCTGCGAGTTTGGCGGGAATGGCATCCATAAGGACCGTAGATGGATAGGGAGCGCGTCCCCCTGGAACATAGAGGCCAACACACTCTAAGGGTGAATACTGAACGCCGTATTTTACCCCGGGACTTGGTGAGCTTTCCCAGTTTTTAGGGCTTTGGTTTTTGTGATAGGCTTCGATGTTAGCTTTGGCGGATGTTAGTGCATCGATTAAGTCAGAACTTACTTGAGTGTAGGCATGTTTAATGTCGTTTGGGCTAACACATAAATTGAAATTTTCTGTGTTGATTTTGTCGAAGGTTTTTGTGTATAAAATAACCGCGGCATCACCTTGTGATTTAACTGCAGCTTCTATTGTATCTAAAGTGTTTTTTATTTCGTCGGTTTCATTACTTTGATTTTGAGCATGGCTGTTTGTAATATAAGACTTTATATCCTCTCTAATGTGTATCATGGGGGTAGTATAGACAATTATGCTTTTTATTTCTATAAAAGAGCGTCTTTTATCAGATTTTCAAAGTTAGGAAACGATGTTTTAATACAGTCTGTATTGTGAATTGTGATGTCTCGTTGCGACGCTAAGGCCCCAATGGCTCCAGACATGGCTATACG
The DNA here is from genome assembly GCA_938082985.1 of uncultured Candidatus Marinamargulisbacteria bacterium. Lineage (GTDB taxonomy): Bacteria > Margulisbacteria > Marinamargulisbacteria > CALLLO01 > CALLLO01. The sequence goes on from CALLLO010000060.1 coordinate 8,285, forward strand.
ATGGTCTCCCTGTGACTGAATTATTACAGGGGAGGGCAAGATTGATGATTGGCCTATTAAGCTGAATCCATCTTCGTATTCTTTTATAGAGCCTCCAAAGGCTTCGATTAATGCTTTTGTTGTTTTTATTCTGTCAGATTCTTTGACTCGGAGTTCTTTTGCATTTTTTACGATGAGCGTTCCTTTTGCAAAAAGGCCCGCTATAGCTAAGACAGGGATCTCATCGATGATGAAGGGGATACTTTCTTTGGGGATTTCTATATTGTGTAGCTCTGACCCTTTTATCTCAATATCTGCAAAGGGTTCCATGTCTTGAGTGTTTTTATTCTTTAAAGTGATAGTAGCGCCCATTTGAATGAGAATGTCGATTAATGTCCCTCGGGTTGGGTTGATGCCTATGTGTTTAAGTGTCCAATTAGAGTTTGGAATAAGACAGGCTAATACGATAAAGAATGCGGCGGAGGAAAAGTCGGAGGGAATAGTAATGGTCTTTTTGTAAGGGTTGGACAACTCATTTTTCCCTGAACAGGTGATAGATTTTCCTGCTATATGGATATCTGCACCAAAGTTTTGAAGCATGATTTCTGTGTGATTTCTACAGCTTTCAGGCTCGATTATAGTGCTTGGGTTTTTTGAAAAAAGGGAGGCGAATAATAAGGCGGATTTTACTTGGGCGCTGGCTACCGGCAAGGTGTAGTTGACTGCGTTTATTTTGCTGGGATGGATATGAAGTGGAGGATATATATCTGTTTTTCCTTCTATGCTTATTCCTGTTATGGAGGCTCCCATATTAGAGAGGGGTGTAATGATTCTTTTCATAGGTCGTTTTTCTATGGAATGATCCCCAGAAATAGTAGTGGGAAAGCTTTGTGCTGCTAGGATACCCGTTATGAGTCGGATACCCGTGCCAGAGTTCCCCACATCGAGTTGGGTCTCGCATGGTTTTAAGCCATATAGCCCTTGGCCTTGGATAGTTACTGTTTTGTTTTCTTTGTTGAGAGTGATAGGGATAGAGAGTTGTTGAAATATTTTCACAGTATGGAGGCAATCTTCAGACATTAAAAAGTTTTGAAATATACTTGTATTATTGGCTAAAGAACCTAAAATAATGGCGCGATGTGAAATGGATTTGTCACCCGGGATATTAGAAATACTATGTGTATTTTTTAACTTGGATGCTTTTAAAATTAACTGTGTCATGGCTAAAAAGTGTATCATAGTCTTAAGAAGCATTGCGAGG
>CALLLO010000061.1 GCA_938082985.1 uncultured Candidatus Marinamargulisbacteria bacterium
TTATCATTGATGATTCTCCAGGAACAATTATCGTATCTGCCTTTGACCCTATACGTAGAGAGGTTGCAAAAATGGCCCTTCAATCTTTATTAGAAGATGGCAGAATTCACCCCGCACGTATTGAAGAGGCTGTTGATAAAGCACGGTCTGAACTTAAAGATATCTGCATGGAGCGTGGCGAAAAGGCAGCGGAACAAGTCGGACAAGAATTTCACCCTTCCATTATTGAATATTTAGGAAAACTTTATTACAGATCTAGCTATGGTCAAAATATGTGGTATCACGCTTTAGAATCTGCACATATTGCTGGTATTATTGCGACACAATTAGGTGTGAACCCCTATTTAGCTAAACGTGGAGCCCTACTTCATGACATTGGTAAAGCTGTTGATTTTGAAAAAGAAGGATCACACACCCAATTAGGCAAAGACATTTGTAGTCAAGCTGGAGAATCTCCTGAAATTTTAAATTGCATCATGGCCCATCATGAAGAAGAAGAACCTGATACGATTGAAGCGATTATCGTCATGGTTGCAGATGCTATATCTTCTGTACGCCCCGGAGCGAGACGAGAAGCCACTGAAGCTTATGTGAAACGACTTGGAAAACTTGAAGCTATAGCAAAAGAATTTGACGGCGTGGAAACTGTTTACGCTATTCAAGCAGGTCGTGAAGTTCGCGTTATCGTTCGTCCTGAAGAAGTAAACGATGATGGAGCCGCCAAATTAGCCTTTGATATTGCTAAAAAAATCGAAAATGAAGTAGATTATCCAGGTGAAGTTAAAGTATCTATTATTCGTGAAACACGTGCCTTTGGTATTGCCCACTAGTCATGATTAAAGCAAGCGGACTTGTAAAAAAATATGGATCTCGAGAAGTTGTTAAGGGTATAGACCTTGAAATTAATCGAGGAGAGATTGTTGGTTTACTTGGGCCAAACGGCGCAGGTAAAACAACAACCTTCTATATGATTACAGGTCTCGTCCGTCCAAACAAAGGGTCTGTCTACCTGGACGGTCAAGAGATTACACATGTCCCTATGTACAAGCGCTCCAGGCTTGGATTGGGATATCTACCTCAAGAATCTTCTATATTCAAGAAACTCACAGTTGAAGAAAATGTATATATTCTTTGGGAACAAATCAAAAATGTTAAACGAGAAGATTTTGATAAACGCCTAACTACTCTTTTAGAGGAAATGGGGATCTCAAAATTACGTTATTCTAAAGGGCTTGAGCTCTCTGGAGGAGAAAAGAGACGTGTAGAAATTGTACGTGCATTAGCAACAGAACCTTCTTTTATTCTTTTAGACGAACCTTTTGCAGGTATCGACCCTATTGCTGTTCAAGATATCCAAGACATAATCAGAGCACTAAAAGCCAAAAATATTGGCGTTGTTATTACAGACCATAATGTAAGAGAAACACTAGCTATCTGTGACAGAGCTTACCTTATTCACGATGGAAACCTTATGTTAACAGGCGTCGCTGAAGAAATCATTAACAACCCTCTCGCTAAAAAGTTTTATCTCGGAGAAAACTTTACATTATGAGCCTCTTAGATCGGTATATATTTAAAGAACTTATCCTCCCCTTTATTGCAGGCATTGTAGCCTTTACATTTATTTTGTCTGGAAGTACGATTTTATTTAACCTCGTTTCAGAAGTCGTCAAATATGGCATTCCCCTTTCTCATTTCATTCAACTATTCATCTATAAACTCCCAGTAGTTATTGCCTTAGCACTGCCTATGTCCGTGTTACTTGCTACCCTTTTAGCCTTCGGCCGTATGGGAAATGATTTAGAAATTCTCGCATTTAGAGCTGGAGGCATTAGTATACTTCGTCTTGTTATTCCTGTTCTAATTTTTGGTTTTGCAGTCAGCATTATGACTGTCTGGTTTAACGACTATGTAGTCCCAAAATCATCTAAATCTGCTGAGAACCTATATCGTAGTTATAGAGACAGTGAAACACCCACCATAAAACAAAATATAAATTTCACAGAATATGATGAGGACGACCTTCCTCAACGTATTATCAATGTAGCTCGTATTGATGAGGGCCTCATGAAAAGCCTTACCATTGCTGAATATGAAAAAGGGTCATTAGTCCGACTTATTCGAGCCAACTCCGGACGATGGCTAACCACAGGTGGCTGGGAATTCTACGACGGTATTATGCATAATTTTCATATTACGGATACGAGACAAGTCACGATTATTCAATTTAAAAAAGAATTTATTAATATCAAAGTTAATCCCTTGGACCTAAATAACCGGACGCATAAATCAGAAGAGTTAACCCGATCAGAATTAAGAAAAGTTATTCAGGTTAAACGGGATATGGGCCGAGACCCCATCAAATATGTTATGGATTATCATATGAAAGTATCCTTGGCATTTGCCTCTCTTATTTACGCGATTTTAGGCGCATCCATAGGCTTGAGACCCCATAGAAGCTCATCTGCGATGGGACTTGGAATAAGCTTATTAATCATCTTTCTTTATATAATATTATTTTCAATTGGAATGGGACTAGGCCTTTCGCATGCGATCCCGCCACTGATAGCCGCCTGGTTTCCAAATATTGTCGCGGGTACTGCGGGATTATTACTCTTATCAAAGGTTGTTAAAGAGTAAATTATCATTGCCGGAGTGTCTTTTGTTGTGTAAACTTCAGGGACATTTTTCTACAGAGAGGATCCTAATATGAAACGCGTTATTAATCTATTACAAGAATTTTCAATCCCACTTATTATAGGTGTAATAGCAGCCTTAATTGTAGCTAATGTAGCCCCACATTTGTACCACGACATCGTGCATCATTCTCTACTCTCTGGATATGAATGGTTAAATCTTCATTTTATTGTTAATGATATCTTTATGGTTTTCTTTTTTGGTATTGCTGCAAAAGAAATTGCAGAGTCTTTTTTACCTGGTGGATCTCTAAGCCCACTAAAAAAAGCTATCAACCCTTTATTAGGTACTTTAGGTGGTGTCATCGGTCCTGTAGCCGTCTTTTTTCTTTTGACATCTTTGTTTGGAGTTACTCATTTAAACCAAGGATGGGGAATTCCAACAGCCACAGATATTGCACTTGCTTGGTTAGCTGCACGCCTTATTTTCGGAGCTGGACATCCCGCTATCAATTTTTTACTTCTCCTAGCTATTGTTGATGATGCTATAGGCTTAGGGATCATTGCGATTTTTTATGGTGATCCAAGTCAACCTGCAGAGCCAGCACAGTTATTATATGTACTCGGGGCAATGGGACTGGCTTTATCTTTTAGAAAAATGAAAATTCAAGCATGGCCTCTTTATATCTTTATTCCAGGCACGATTGCTTGGTACGGATTACACGCGGCACATCTTCATCCAGCGTTAGCCTTAGTCTTCATCGTTCCCTTCTTACCGGCAGCAGCGAAAGACGCGGGTTTATTTGTGGATACATACGCTGAAGAAAAAGCGCCTGAACCTGGACATGACCATCATAGTCCTCTAGAACAATTTGAACATTCTATGAAAACATTTGTAGACTTTGGTTTGTTCTTTTTTGCTTTTGCAAATGCTGGAGTAGAGTTCGGTTCTGTAGGCCCTATCACATGGGTTATTTTACTCTCCCTACTAGTAGGTAAGACGCTCGGAGTAACACTATTCTCTGGTTTAGGGGTTGCGCTAGGAATCCCTTTACCACAAGGCATGACGCTTAAACATCTTCCTGTTGTAGGTATGATCGCCGGATTAGGCCTTACCGTTGCACTCTTTGTATCTGGAGCCGCCTATGTTGGTGATTCTATATCTGCACAAGGACCTGCAAAAATGGGGGCCTTGTTTAGTGGTACCGCGTTTATTTTCGCGTTTGGACTTGCGAAAGTCTTTAAATTAAAAAAGGATAGTTAATATGACAAAAAAAACACCAGCATCAAACCCAGGTAAGTTAGCTGCTCAGAAGCAAAAGATAAGCCCTTCTAAACTTGAAATACATTACGACCCACTTCCAAACTCTGAAAAAATGTATACAAAGGGAACACTATTTCCAAATATTCGCGTTCCCTACAGACGGGTTCACCTATCCCCCACCATTATAAATGACCAAGAAGAAGCTAATGCCCCTGTAGATTTATATGACACATCGGGTGCATTTACAGACCCAGAGCTTAAAACCAATATCGAGCAGGGCTTATCGGAAATGAGACGAGCCTGGGTATTAGAGCGTGGGGATGTAGAAGAGCTCTCTGGCTTTTCATCTGCGTATTACCATACGAGACGTTTAGATGAAAAACTAGATGGTATTCGTTACCCCAATACTCGTATTCCACTAAAGGCAAAAAATGGACAGAATGTATCTCAAATGTATTACGCTAAAAAAGGGCTAATAACACATGAAATGGAATACATAGCGATTCGTGAAAATTGCAAGCCTGAATTTGTCAGAGACGAAATAGCAGCAGGGCGAGCTATAATTCCCATAAATATAAACCATACCGAATGTGAACCTATGATTATTGGTCGTAACTTTTTAGTAAAAATTAACGCAAATATCGGTAACAGTGCAGTAAGTTCGAGTATATCTGAAGAAGTAGAAAAAATGACATGGGCTATCCGTTGGGGTGGCGATACGGTTATGGACCTTTCAACCGGTCAACATATTCACGAAACACGTGAATGGATCGTACGAAATTCCCCTGTACCTATTGGAACAGTCCCAATCTACCAAGCTTTAGAAAAAGTAGATGGAAAAGCAGAAGATCTAACATGGGAAATTTTTAGAGACACCCTTATCGAACAAGCAGAACAAGGCGTCGACTACTTCACAATCCATGCTGGCGTACTTCTACGCTATATCCCTCTAACAGCAAAGCGTTTAACAGGGATAGTGTCACGTGGTGGCTCTATTATGGCTAAATGGTGTCTCACACATCATAAAGAAAACTTCCTTTACACTCATTTCGAAGACATCTGTGAAATCATGAAAGCCTATGACGTTAGTTTTAGCTTAGGTGATGGCTTGCGACCTGGAAGTATAGCAGATGCTAATGATGAAGCCCAATTTGGAGAACTAGAAACATTGGGTGAACTTACTAAGATTGCTTGGAAACATGATTGTCAGGTCATGATTGAAGGGCCGGGACATGTCCCTATGCATTTAATCAAAGAAAATATGGAAAAGCAGTTAGGAGACTGCTTTGAAGCTCCCTTCTATACATTAGGTCCATTAACGACTGACATTGCGCCTGGCTACGACCACATAACCTCAGGTATCGGTGCCGCTCAAATCGGGTGGTATGGAACAGCGATGTTGTGTTATGTGACACCTAAAGAACATTTAGGTTTACCTAATAAAGATGATGTTAAGCAAGGTATAATAACGTATAAAATTGCCGCTCATGCTGCTGACTTAGCGAAACAACATCCTGGGGTTCAAATCTGGGATGATGCCTTATCTAAAGCTCGCTTTGAATTTAGATGGGAAGACCAATTCAATCTAGCACTAGACCCAGAAACGGCACGCGCATATCATGATGAAACACTACCCTCCGATAGTGCTAAAGTCGCTCATTTTTGTTCCATGTGTGGCCCCAACTTTTGCTCTATGAAAATAACGCACGATGTACGCGCATACGCAGCTAAACTTGAGATGGAGCCCATACGAGAGCCTCAGTGACATACATAGGGGATCTAGGTATAGGGTACACAACCAGGATTCTCTTTAGATTATAGCTTGAGAGGCTTTGCTTTAAAGTTTAGGTCTAAAGCTTATTTTACTTGAGGTTTAAAAAACATAGTATGCGCTTCGAAAAGATTATCCAAGTCTTGTGCGTAGGTGTATAACTCTTCAAACATTCTATCTCTATACTTTTGCGTCTCTTCAGTAAGGTTTGGAATAAGTTCTTTATAGAACTGAATTCCATCTTCTAAATTAGATTTAAACTCATTAAAAAACTTAATTTTCTTTTCTGTAGGACTAGGTAAAGCGGCTTTTATTTCCTTCCCTAGATGATCTACATACATAGATAACTCTTTAATAAACATATTCTGCCTATACGTATCATTTAGCAAATTGAGTCGACCATAAATATGCTCTACCATTTCTTTTAAGCTTGCAATTTTTGAAAAATAAGCCAGATTTGGCCCAGGACAGACGGCCGGGCTTAAAGGCCTCTTGTTTTCAAGCTTATTAATAATCAAACTAGAGGCAGCCAAATCCTCACATAGACACACCTTGTCTATCACATTTCTAATAGCTTCTTTTAACTGATCCGCGTTATCTGTAATGCTTTTTTTCAACTCTTCAATCTTTCTTTTTTGAAAAAAAACAGACGCTGTACACACTGGCTTTTTAGAATATTCCTTATTGGATACAAGATATCCTTTTGGACACGGGCTTCCGGGACGACCTCTATCAAAACGCTCGAGCTTTTGTCCTTCACTAGCAGTACCTTTAACGGTATTAAAAGGAACCCCTAAAGGAGAAACTCCACTTAAATAAAAATCATCTTCATTTGCTTTCATAAGCAGCTCTCTCGTTTTATCATCCAAGATAGTGGCTTCAGGAACAAGTAAGAAAGGGCTAGCCCAACCTGTACCGTCTACCTTGAAGTGATCGAGTAAAAAGCTATCTTCCGAATGTGTACCGATGCCCCCTTGGACAGTAATAAGGGTTTCTGGTTTTTTAGAAAAAACAGGTTTACCCCCTTTTTCTAATGCTGTATTGCATACATCTAAAAGAGTATCTGTAAGTGTCTCTTTACTGTCTTTAAACTCCGCCATAATGGGGCCTAGCAAAAAACCGTCCGAGGCGAAGGCATGCCCGCCGCAGTTTAAGCCAGATTCAATTCTATGCTCGGAGATCCACACACCTTTCTTGGCTAAAAACTTTCCTTGAGTCAGTGAAGATCTATAGTCAGACACTTTCATAATGACGCGTTTTTTAATATCGCCTAGTTCATCTGGAAAAAAGTCCTTAAAGGTTTCGATATACGCATATAAACGTCTGTTAAACCCTGCTGAGAAAACAATACCTGAACGCAGGGTGCTGTCTGCATAGCCTCTTAGAGAAGCTAATGCATCACTAAACTTTGTTTCCATAGGTTCATTATTCTTATCAAAGTTATCTCGGTCTAATTTCGTCATAATGTTAACGTCTATCGAGCCTTTGACCATGGAGGCTTTTAAACTAGCTTCCGCCTCATCCTTTTCAGAGCCTTTGCTCATGCTTAATGTGAGTTCATATGCGGCCTTAACAGAATTACCTTCTGGTAACATAGTAAAATACTTATCTAAATCTGAGTTCGTTCCAAATATTTCAGCTTTCATGGCCTCTATTTTTTCGTCTACAAGAATATCCACTAAATTGAGGTATGCCGTTATGCGACGAGCGCGAAAATCGTCTGAGAATTTCTCTATTTTTTCGTAACTCTGGCCGCGTTCTCTTAGGTAGGACTCTCTCATAGCTTCGCACAGTTCATCATCCCCGATAGATATAACTGAAGCGATACCAAAAGGAGCTACTTTAACAGGTGAATCTACTGTGAAGGCTGTTCCCATAACAGGAATATGGAATGTATGTGCACGTTTTTGAGTCATATTTTATCCTTTAATTTGAACCGGTATTGTATCTCATATCATAGTATTTGAAAACATAGAAAACATAAAAATAGGTCTTGCTTGATTGACCTTAAAATCTGAGTTAAAGTGCTATCCATGGATATACAATTTTACCATTCGCTTGCGGAAAAATCCCTCTCGGGAAACACCCTAGATATCGACACGTGTAAACAGATACTTTCAGGAGAAAACATAGACCTTCTCCAGCTTCTTCATTCTGCTTACACGGTTAGACAAAAATATTTTAATAATGAAGTTACGGTTCATATATTAAACAACGCTAAAAACGGTAACTGTCCTGAAGATTGTTCTTATTGCGTACAATCTAAAAAATCTGATGCTGAAATTGCTGATTATCCAATGAAATCTGAACCTGAAATTATGGAAGAAGCCAAAGTAGCCTATGAATCTGGAGCTCACAGGTATTGCATGGTCTTTGCTGGACGAGGACCTTCTAAGCCACGTGTTAAAAAACTAGCCGGGTTAATTGAAAAAATTAAAACCACCTATCCTATCCAAGTCTGTTTATCTCCAGGCTTGATTGATGATGCGGATGCACGACAATTAAAATCAGCGGGGCTGGATAGATTGAATCATAATTTAAATACGTCTAAGGCTTACTATGAAACGATCTGTACGACCCATACTTATGAAGATAGAGTAAACACGCTATTATCTGCACAGAAAGCAGGATTGGAAACATGTTCAGGTGTTATTATCGGTATGGGTGAGTCTGCAGATGATTTACTTGAAGTCATGTTCAAGCTCCGCGAGATGAATTCTAGATCCATTCCGGTAAATTTTTATATGCCAGTAGAAGGCGCCCCCTTAGCGGAGTCTATAGATCCATTTAAAGAGCTTAATCCTCAATATTGCCTAAGAGTTTTATGCTTAATGCGTTTCTTGAACCCGGATGCAGAACTCCGAGCCGCGGCAGGACGTGAGATCCACTTAAGACAGATGCAATCCATGGCACTATATCCTGCTAATTCTTTGTTTATGGATGGGTACCTTAATACGAAGGGTACTAATATGAAGCAAACGATTCAGATGATTCGTGATGCTGGCTTTGTCATGAAATCAGATATGGATATGGATCAATTGTTAGCCTCGGCTGACTTTAATGATAAATCAAAACCTGAACATGAGAACTCTGATATTCCTATTTTGAAAAAGCTTGAGGATTTAAAGCTCACATTGTAAAAGAAGCTCAGAGGAAGAAATCTAACCCCCTCTCCTAAAAGAGAGGGGAAGATGAAAGGTTTTACTTAGCTGCTGCGAAGTTTTCGGCTACTTTATCCCAATTAACGATATTCCAAAATGCGTTGATATAATCTGGTCGTCTGTTTTGGTAGTTGAGGTAGTATGCATGTTCCCATACATCTAAACCAAGAATAGGCGTTCCTGAACAACCTTCTGACATAAGAGGAGAATCTTGGTTAGCTGTTGAGCACACGCTTAACTCGCCATTAGTTACACAAACCCAAGCCCATCCACTACCGAAACGAGTAGCCGCCGCTGTTGCGAATTTTTCTTTTAGTGCTTCTAAGCTGCCAAAAGCTTTCGTTATGGCTTGAGCAAGCTCACCATTTGGCTCACCACCACCATTAGGACTTATAACTGTCCAAAAAAGACTGTGATTTGCATGTCCGCCACCGTTGTTTCTCACGTAGCATTTGAGACCGGGTTCGCAGTCATC
>CALLLO010000062.1 GCA_938082985.1 uncultured Candidatus Marinamargulisbacteria bacterium
CTTATGAAAAAAGCGCTCGATCGAGCGCTTTTTTCATAAGTCCTTTTCTGAAAAACCCTTCACATTCGTCCGGAAACAAACACAGGATAGACATTTTCACTTATTTAAGAGGCGAGGTTACAGGCGTTACTTTCTCAACAATGCCGTCCTTTACCATAATCTCCATGCCACCCAATTTCTCATAAAGATTATCTCCAACAGATACACTTACAAAGCCATCAATGGCACCTTGGTTAAATATAGTGTCATTTTCAAGCTCAGCAATCATTTTCTTTTGTGCCGCTTCGTTTTCAAGGCTTAATAAAGCTTGCTCTTTTTCAGCTGTAAGCTGTTGGACTAACATAGTATTTTTAGGATCTGCAAGCAATTGGTTTATTTCTTGAATACGCAAACCAGAAACACGTACGTTTTCAGTAAGTTCTAAATTTAAATACTCTTTAAATTTATCCGTCACAACGGCTTTAATTGTTACGCGTCTTTTTAAAGTAACTTGAGATTTTTTTGGTCCTAGTGACATTAATCTTTTGTCATTATCTCTACAGTTACACGCTTATCGTGTTTAGCTGCAGCAGCTTTTGTTACGGTACGTATAGCATTTGCGATACGCCCCTCTTTACCGATTACTTTACCTACATCGTCTGGGGACACAGTGATCTCGAGTACGTTAATACTTTCCCCTTCAGTTTCAACAACGGAAACACCAGGAGGGTCATCTACTAATGCTTTTACGATCATTTCTACTAATTCTTTCATCTCTGAACCGCCTCTATAATCTTATTATTCAGCTTTAGGTGCTCTGTCTTTTTTAGCAACACCTTGGTTAGAAGATTTTCGGTCTGGGTTTGTGCCGATACCTGCATTTGCAAGAAGTCTTTCTACAGAATCTGATGCTTGAGCACCTACTGATTTCCAATAATCAACACGTTCGCTATCAATTAAAAATGCAACCGGTTCTTGTCTAGGATCATATGTTCCTAATGTTTCTAATGTTTTTCCATCACGTGGTGTAGATTTCTCTGCTACTACTACACGGTAAAATGGCTGCTTCTTTTTCCCAAAGCGTTTAAGTCGTATACGTACTGCCATGCGTCATCTCCTGTTTCTAAGTGGGACTGATTATACATATAGGGACTTCTTGAGGCAAGGTGTATTTACGCCTCCAAACCCTTGATCTAAATATTATTTGTTTAACTTTTATATCCAAAAGGGTATATTAAGTACATGTTGAAATTTGCAGTTAAATTTATTTTCATACTACTTCTAAGCATAGTTTCTTCAAGCATATCAACCGCAGGAGAAACGTACTTGGCTGACAATCTCTTAGTTTTTGAAAATGGTGGCTACTTTTACAATAAAATAGTTAGTGGTGAATCAGTTCTTTATACAGGGAACACCAAAGGCATTCATGTTGTTTCTGGAAATTACATTTCAAATTCAAGCGATGAAAAAACGTCCCTACATACAGTCACCGACACTCTCACACTCAACCATCCCGACGACGAAACAACTAGCAGTCACAGTCTTTTTGTTGGTAACTACATGAAGTCGTTTACCGTTATTGAAGGTTCGACTCTGGGAGCTCGAGAATATGTAACAAGCGGTGACGCTTTTATCGATTCTGAATTAAAGTTACAAGACAACAATGGCATCACGCATATCGGTTACTCCCGCAAAAATATCAGCGGGAGTGACGATACCTTCGACATTCCTATTATTTATGTAAATGGATATACAGAGGAAGGTGACGATGATTATCAAACGCGAGTAGGTATTAATACGTCGACACCAGGGAGTGCTTTATACGTAAGTGGAGACATAAAAATAGAGGGGACACTTCAAGCTACAGCCGGCACTTTTCTACATGATACTGCCACCGACTATACTGATGGGTCAAGCGGATCCCCCGTTGCCAATTTTAATTTTTCTGTTTCAAAAATAAATCAAAACGTACTGGCTATAGGAGTTGTATCAGGTATTGCTACAGGGAACAACCCAAACGCTCAACTATTCGTATATAATACCTCAGATAGTACTACGGTCTTCCAATCTGTAAAAGCTGCGTTTAAGAAAGGTAGCAATGGTCATTATACAACTTTAATGATGTCTGTTGGCGGTGAGCTCCCTATAGGAAGCTACTCGGCGAGCCTGTATACCCACGCCCTTGGCATAACAACAGCTGAATCTAGCAATCTTGTAGTACTAGGACTTCCTAATGATACTCTCCCCCCTAACTACGAAACGCTACCCGCTTATGAAGAAGCCTTAACACAAATATATAAACCTGAGACTGATGTTTTAGAAACATTTCTCACTGAGGATCAACTAGCTATGCGTCTTGGGGCAAATTTCGTTGCATATGGAGACGACTTATATCTTGTAGATGCAAATAATACGGGACAAGGAGCTAGATTTTATGCTGAAAACATTACGGCTAATGAATTACACTTTAATGATATCCTAGATGTAAAAGTAAATAGTACGACACAACTTATTGTTGATAACATAGAATTTGCGGTCATAACTACTACTGCCGCAGAAACTATTACACATAATATATTTACCGCTAATGATAGTAGTACATTAACCTTTGACAGCCCTTTATACGTGTCCAATGGAGGCTTATATGTGGGTACTACTGTGGGTATAAACACAGACACCCCAAACACCGATTACGCTTTAGATGTAAACGGAGACTTGAGTTATACAGGTGCTTACATTGGCAGTTACGGTGTTGTCGCGTACCAAAAAATGACTGCTGATACGGGGAATATACCTAAGGGTTCCCAAACAAACATACACACTCTAGATATAGACCTCGGCTCCTCAGGTGACAATATCACATGGAAAGTACTCATTATGTCTACAGCATCGCTGGAGGCATCTGGCGGTAGCAGATTATTAGTTCAGACTAGACTCTCATTCGATGGAGACTATTCAAAAGACTCGCTATTTGAATTTTCGTCTGACAATCCGATTTCCACACTTAGCAATATCTATTTCACTACAACTGGCGTAGCTTCTGGAACCCATACTGCAAACCTTTATGTTCAAAATCAATCTGACGCGGACCTGGAGTGTAAAGCAGCTACAGATTCAGATTCAGATTATCTTGGAGCAGACATTCTTATTATAGCAATTCCAGAAGATGGTGGGTGATGAAATTGAAAATTATAGGCTTAAGTATTATTATTTTATTTGCAACGTCATTCTCTATAGATGCTGGAACATCTCTTATTAAAAACAACTTATTATTCACCTCTGGCGCCTACATAACTGACAATCTTCCGGACGAAATTACGCTAGCTGTTGTCCCTGTCGACGATGATTACACGGACTATTTGGATTGGCTTACATATACGATGATCTCGGCTACAGTTGGAACAATAAATATTGGACCTGGAGATTTTATTACAGGCCCATTTACAGGCATAATCCCTAGTGGTTCAAATGTTTTTTCTGGAGCAAAATCCTATATTACAGCTCCTAATGGAACTGACGACAAATCAAATGTATACAGTAAAGTCACCTTGTCAGAATCTGGATACGCTGGGCCCACTCTGATCATTGATACTGATTCTATTGGAGATTCTACCATTAGTGTTTATTCAAATGTGAATAATCAATTTCAAGCCGTAAACCCAGCCATATTAGGCATTAACTTCAAAGCTGCTAAACATATACATATTAACGGTGTAGTAGACGTAAAAGGGTCAGAGACAGAAGGTGATACATATGTAGGAATCAATAATTCAAACCCCCAATATCCATTGGATATTAGTGGAAACGTCAATGTCTCAGGCAAAGTATACGGAAAACTGGGAGATGTTGACTACAATGGAGATAACTTTGAATGGTACGCATGGCCACAGATGAGTGATGTTTATCCGGCTTTGGAGGGAGTTTCTGAAGAATATAAAGACCCCAT
>CALLLO010000063.1 GCA_938082985.1 uncultured Candidatus Marinamargulisbacteria bacterium
CATCCGAATAGGACACAGACAAGACCTCATTAAGCGACTCTTTCTCAATAAAAATATCCATATCTACTCCTTCTCGTTCCAAACGACGAGAAATCTGCACAATCTCATTTTGAGCAGTCATAACATCTAGCTCTAACACAATCGCACCCAAGATGGAGATTTCTTCATCTAACATCAGAGACACTCTGTCTGAAATATTCGATTCTATTGTATTAACAAAAGAGTCCGACAAACCTCTAAGCGCCACAGCAAGAAGTTTAAGCGGATCAATCTCGTATAATATATTTTGGATATGCCTATCCTCTAATTTATCAAGATCTTCGAAAGAGAAAATAAGCTTTTCTAAACGTGTAACCGCGTATGCATCTGTCCGACGTAAAATGTCCATAACGTTATCTCTCGAATCTGAACTCATCATTTCAAGAGCACGTGATAATTTAAAAATTTGATGTTCATTTTTAATACCATCGTCGACACTCTTACCCAGAAGTTTTTCCTGTAAAATATGATGAAACCTCCAAATAAGTTTATAATTTGGAATCTCTAAATGCAAAATAGCTTTAGATAAAGAACTGGAACGATCCACCGACATCGTCGACATAAGTCTAGCCATTTGCTCATCGCCCATAAATGAAAGTAGCAACGCTACGAGCTGGTCCCCTTCCGAACTTAAATAAGAGAGCAGATCTCTCTGGGGCACTAGAGAAAGGAAATCAAACATACCCTTTTTATCTTGAAAATAGTCATCTTGTTCGTGTATCCCAAAACTATCTTCTAAAATTTTCTTAGAGACGTTTTTACCCCCGAAGACACCTTTTTGTTCAATAGCCAAAGCATAAAATTCTTCCATAATAGAATTAACGACAGGATAATCTACCTTCCCCATATTCGTAATCGCCTTGATCAATACTTTAGATCTCTTTTCCCCAATCTGACTAAATATCCGAGACGCCATACCAGGCGAATGTGACTCAAGGTTCATAATAAGAACAGCTGCTTTGTCTATATAACTTAACTCACCATTTTTACTAGTCATCTGACTCCCCTTCTTTCTCAGAGGCTTCCACCCAATTCATAATAAGATTAGCCACGTCGTTAGGCTTAGATTTAGCAAGACCAATAACCGCTTTTCGTTTCTCTTCTAATACATCCACAATATGCTTTTGTTTATCTTTATCTTCAGCCAAGAGTTGTAATCGAAGCTCTTCTTCGAGATGTGCTCGTTTTTATCTGTATGCCTTAAATCACCCATAAAAAAACCAAACAATACCAGAAAATACGAGCAAAACAAAAAAGAACCCATTTTACTTTGTCAAAAGCTTGAGAAGCCGCCGTTATGACATATTTTTTTTCAAATAAAAACGATTGATATCAAAAGGTTTTTCAATAAAAGGCATGTAACTAATGAGTAAGCGATCTCCGCGTGTTTCGTTTAGAGCTGACACACCGGCCAAAATGTCGTGAAGAGACTCTTTTGTGACTGTTAATAGCTCAAAATGGTCTTCATCTATAATAATATTAACAACCATAGATTTAATCCGCATCTGAAAGGTATATCGTTTTTTACGAACTTCATTAAGAATGATTTTGGATTCTTCAATTGTCTTTGTAAAGTTTCTAATATCTTTATTATCAGGCTGCATATCAGCAGAGTCGTCGTCCAATACAACATCCCGACCCTCTTCACTATATTTTTCTTCAACCATAAAGGACCGAGGAACAGACGGGAAACCAGGTAAACTTTCCATCTCTTCCCTATTAGCTTGACTAGGTAATAGTCCCGGAAGGGCTCCATCTTGTTTAGCTACGGCGGATTTAATATCCATTAAACTCGGACGACGTCTCATCGCATGATCTTTCAGGCGTTGAAAATCTTGATATGTTTCTTCTGTATACGTTTCGTTAACTGTTTGAGGATCTCGTTCTATACTCTCTTCTTCAAAAACTTCATCATGACTGATACATGAAAGGTATTTTGACCTAAAAGTTTACCCAGAACCTTATCTAGTTTAGTTCTCAAACCTTCTTCTTGAGATTTTTGAAAGACAATATCTGTTTGCTTCACTTTATCTTGAGAAAGGATAGGTACCATGAGCTGGCGAGAGCATTTCGTTAACGAAAAAACGACCAAAAGAAAAAGAGCCGCAGTATAAAAAACTTGCCGAAAAGTCAGCTTCACGTGAATATCCTTTCAATGTTGATAAATGCTTAGCTTAGCCGTACACTCATTTAAATTGTTTTATTAATACATAGAGGTAATACCCTAAGTATAAACCGTTTAAACATAATTCACTACGAAGAGATTAACTATCACCTATGAGACACCCGTACAAATTTAAAATTACAAAAAAAGACCCCCATTCAAAGGCTAGACTAGGTGAATTGCACACCCCACACGGCGTTATTCACACCCCTATTTTTATGCCAGTAGGAACACAAGCTACAGTAAAAGGCATGACTCCTGGTCAAGTCACGGATACCAAAGCGGAAGTCATACTAGCCAACACCTATCATCTTGCCTTACGCCCAGGGCCTAAAGTCATTGAAGAGTTTGGCGGATTACACAATTTTATGAACTGGAAAAAGCCAATCTTAACAGACTCAGGAGGGTTTCAAGTTTTCTCCTTATCTGGCATGCGTAAAATCACAGAAGAAGGCGTCACTTTCCGCTCTCATATTGACGGATCAAAAATAGAATTTACCCCTAAAAAAGTCATCGACCTCCAGCTCTCCTTTAACAGTGATATTATAATGCCACTAGACATCTGCACCGAATTTCCGAGCCCGAAAAAAAAGGTAGCCCGAGAACTCAATATTACACACACTTGGGAAAAGGAAGCCTTCCTGTACTGGCAAGAAAAAAACGTAGCGAATTGGTTGTTTGCCATTGTCCAAGGTGGGATGCATAAAGATTTACGGCAAGAGAGTGCAGAGTATTTATCGAGTCTAGATTTTCCAGGCTATGCTATTGGCGGTTTGAGTGTTGGAGAACCTATGGAGGTTTTAGAAGAATATATTGCCTACACGGCCCCTTTACTGCCCGAGAACAAACCTAAGTACGTCATGGGCTTAGGGCTCCCTGAAAATCTAGAATTTGCAATCAGAGAAGGCATAGATATGTTTGACTGTGTCCTTCCGACACGTATTGCACGACATGGCCAAGTATTTATGGCTGGTCATACCCGAGTCAATATCAAGAAAGAATGTTTTAAGTATGACAAATCGCCCATTCAAGACGGATGCCTCTGTTATACCTGTCAGAATTTTTCAAGAGCCTATTTAAGACATCTCTTTGTTGCTAAAGAAATGCTAGCCGGCACGCTTATGAGTATTCACAACATTCATTATTTAATGGAAACTGTGAATGGGATTAAAAAAAAGATTTTAGACACTTACAGATAAACTTTATAAAATTTTACCTAGATAAAAATCATGATATAGTCTCTATAATTCGTTTAAGGAGAATATAGATGACTACACTGAGACAACAAGATTATAAAATAAAAGATATTTCACTCGCTGAATTTGGTAGAAAAGAAATCAATATTGCTGAAAAAGAAATGCCTGGTTTAATGGCTATTCGTGAGCAACACGGCAACAGCCAACCGCTAAAAGGTGCGAAAATTACAGGCTCACTGCATATGACTATACAAACAGCCGTACTTATTGAAACACTGACTCACCTTGGTGCAGATGTAAGATGGGCGTCGTGTAATATTTTCTCAACTCAAGACCATGCTGCTGCGGCCATTGCGGCTACTGGCGTTCCTGTTTTTGCGTGGAAAGGGGAAACCATTGAGGAGTATTGGTGGTGTACTCTACAGGCCATTACATTCCCTGGACATACAGGTCCTGACCTTATCGTCGACGACGGTTGTGACGCTACGATGTTTATTCATCTTGCTGTACAAGCACAAAAAGATAAAAGCGTACTTAATCTAAACTCTAAAAACTTAGAAGAATCCTGTATGCATACTCTTGTGCAAAAAACTTTAGACGACAAAAGCCATGACTGGGCCGCCATCGCTAAAAAGATACAAGGTGTATCTGAAGAAACAACAACAGGTGTTCATAGATTACTTCACATGAAAGAAAAAAATGAACTTCTGTTCCCAGCCATTAACGTTAATGACTCGGTAACAAAAACAAAATTTGATAATTTATATGGCTGTAAAGAATCTCTCGCTGACGGAATTAAACGAGCAACAGACGTTATGGTTGCTGGGAAAGTCGCCGTTATTTGTGGCTATGGCGACGTTGGTAAAGGCTGCGCAGCATCTCTGAAGGGGATTGGAGCACGAGTTATCGTCAATGAAATCGACCCAATCTGTGCACTTCAAGCGGCAATGGAAGGATACGAAGTAGCCCCTATCGAAGAGGCTCTTGCTGAAGGTGATATTTATGTAACAACGACAGGTAACAAAGATATTATCCGTATTGAGCATATGGAAAAAATGAAAGACCAAGCTATTGTCTGTAATATTGGTCATTTTGATAACGAGATCCAAGTAGATCAGCTTGAAAAATATACCGGAATTTCAAAACTAAATATTAAGCCTCAAGTAGATGCATACACCTTTCCTCATGGACACACGATCTTTTTATTAGCCGAAGGTCGCTTAGTCAATTTGGGTTGTGCAACAGGCCATCCTTCCTTTGTTATGAGTAGCTCTTTTACAAACCAAACCTTGGCTCAAATCGAACTTTGGCAAAACGACCATGCCTTAGATGTCGTCACTCTACCTAAAAAGCTCGACGAAGAAGTGGCTCGGTTACACCTCGCTAAGCTAGGAGTAAAACTAACGACGTTAAGCCAAGAACAAGCCGATTATATAAACGTACCAGTTGAAGGTCCTTATAAAGCAGACCACTACAGATACTAGTAGAGTAACTCGACTAACACGTCAGTATATTTTTTAGGCTCTTCCATAAAGGGGAAATGGGCGGATTTTTCAAACCAGACAATACGTTTTTCTGGGGCGATAATCCGCTTCATGTATATTGCCGATATATCAGATGAAACAGCCAAATCTTGTCTCCCTAATAAAAAATAAATAGGGATATCAAAGGATACAAAATCTCGTCTTATATCAACAGACATACTATCCGTTTTTAGATTTTTAACCGATTGGGAAAATCCTTTGTGATACCTTTTAATATCAGACTTAGAATAATCCGGTGATAAAAAAAGTCCGATTTTTTCATCTCTCTTTGCAACCTTAGGCTCTTTGCCGTAAAGACTCAGACTAAAGTCAGGAAAACCCTCGAGATGTGACAATTGAGTGACCCCAATATACGCATGCAACAAATCTGGACGTTCATAAGCGACCTCAATACCTAACACACTGCCCCATGAATGCCCCACGAGGCTGAGCTTTTTTTTATCTAAACGTGTCAACGCATATTCAATAACCGCGATAGTATCACGTTTAAACTGAGAAATAGACCATTGAGAGGAATCAGTAATCGCATCAAAGGATTTTCCAGAACCACGTTGGTCAAAGTGAACAACTGTAAACTGTTCAATTAAGCGTGCATCATAGCGTCTTTGAAAAGGCGTCTGGGGCTTTCCCGGACCACCATGAACGACAAGTAAAACGGGATTCTTTTTATCTGTGCCTCGGATAGTGACCCATAACTCTACTCCGTTAATCTCTACAAAGCTCATCTCCGAAACAACATAGTCACCCTTCATTTCAGAAGACAACAACACTACGTTTTGCATCATGGGCCGCATACCCCATTTATAAAAGCCAACAAAACTTAAGGTAATAAGACTTACTAGTATTAGTAAAATATAATGTTTTTTCATAAGACCCTTATTCTACCCTATCTTCTCTTCCTCGGCAGTAAAAATCAACAAAGCATCTCGCTTTCTATACATAAAGCCTACGACTATTTATTTCTTTTCCAGAATCCTTGTACTCACTCTCATTTTAGGATTCATTCCTATTTTTTATCGAAAAAGAAATATAGCCAACTTTAGTTTCTTAAGTTTTTCTCTAAATTCATCTCT
>CALLLO010000064.1 GCA_938082985.1 uncultured Candidatus Marinamargulisbacteria bacterium
CCTTTTAATTCGCCTGCTAGAATATGCATTAGTTTAAAGCATCCTCCATTAATCTATTTTTAATACCATCTAAATGTGTTCGTATCTTAGCATGCTTAGAATCTGATAGCAGTGGATCTTCTTTTAAAAGTGCCGTCGCTACATGGCGAGCGATAATAAGAATCTTTTCATCCCTTACAATATCTCCCAGATGAAAATCTGGAAGTCCCGCCTGGCGAGTCCCTAGCATATCTCCAGGTCCACGGATTTGAAGATCATATTCAGCTAATTTAAATCCATCAGTAGTCTCAACCATCGCTTTTATCCGCTTAATACCATTATCTGTTTTAGGTACCCCTATAAGAAAACATTCAGATTGTTGGGTGCCCCGACCAATTCTTCCACGAAGTTGATGTAGCTGTGATAGTCCAAAACGTTCTGCATGGTGAATAATCATCATTGTTGCATTAGGGACATCTAGGCCAACTTCTATAACTGTTGTAGCTACTAAAATGTCAGTCTCTCCTTTTTTAAATGCCGCCATCACGGCTGTCTTTTCGTCAGACTTTAGTCTTCCATGAATAATCCCCACTTTAAAGTCAGGGTATATGTCTTTTATGCTTTCAAATCCTTCTTCTGCAGATATTAAGTCCAGTTTTTCAGACTCTTCTACTAATGGAAAGACGACATATAATTGCCTCCCTAACTGTAAAGATTCTCTGCATTTTTCATAAGCTTTTTCTGCATTATCTCCCTTAATAAAAAAGGTTTTAGCAGGCAGCCTCCCGGGCGGCAATTCGTCTATAATACTTTTATCTAAATCGCCAAAAGCTGTAAGCATAAAGGTTCGTGGAATGGGGGTCGCTGTCATAAAAAGGCAGTGGGGGGATATTTCTTTTTTAAGTTTTAAACGCTGCATAACTCCAAATTTGTGCTGTTCATCTATAACCACCAACCCAAGCTCATGAAACAGTACAGTATCTTGAATAAGGGCATGGGTGCCTACTACAATACAGGGCTTCGATTGGATGTGAGTAAGGGCTTCTCGTTTTTCTTTTACTTTCATCTTACCTTTTAACAATACAACATCAATATTAAGCGAGGATAACAGTCTAGATAATTTAATATAATGTTGCATCGCCAAAATTTCTGTTGGGGCCATAATGGCTCCCGTTTTTTGAGAACTTACAGCAAGAAGTAGTGCTATAATTGCAACATCTGTTTTTCCACTTCCGACATCTCCTTGTAACAATCTATTCATGGGTATTTTTTTCTGAATATCTTTCTTTACGTCTTCTATAGCTCTGTTTTGTGCTTTAGTAAGTGAATAAGGAACAGTGTTTAGGTATACATCTACATACTCACTCATAGTTAAAAGTGGCTCTGCAATTGCCTCCATGTCATGTAGTAATCGTTTTCGTCCTAGCTGTAGTTGATAATATAAAAACTCTTCAAAGACAATACGATACTTTGCTTTTTGATAAGACCCTTCATCTTCGGGACGGTGCAGCTGAGTAAGTGCTTGTCTAATAGTAAAAAGATTTAATTTATCTCTTAATTCATCCGAGAAATTCTCCTCTACAAAAAAGATTTTTGTATCTAATATTTCTTTTAAGATTGCTCTCATTTGATGTTGATAAAGTCCATTTGTAAGGGAGTATTTCGGTATAATTTTACCAATGGCTTCTTTAATGTCTGCTGCAGTCCTTAAAACTTCCGTCTCCGACACTTTTATTTGAACGCCATCTTTAAATAAGGTCCGATCTACCTTCCCTTTTATTAAAAGTTGTGTATAGGGTTTTAGAACCTTTTTTAAAAAAGGCTGGTTAAACCAGGTTGCAATACCCCGACCACTTTGATCCGCTATATGACATTCAAGAATCGATAATCCTTTTTTAATTTTCTTTTCTTCAATTTTTTCTATTAAAACTACGACAGTCTGAATTTTCCCTACTTGAAGGTTTATAAGCCTTGGTAAATGGCGTCTATCTTCGTATTGACGAGGAAACAAATATAAACAATCATAAACTGTATATAAGCCTAAACGATCTAAAGGCTTTTTTAATTTAGGGCCTACGCCTTTAACATACTGAAGAGGTGTATGCGATTGCATGTGTACATCCCTTTAAATAGTGTTAAAAGCAAAACTGGTCCCAAGATGTTTTAAGATCCTCACTACTCATATCTAAAACGACATTATTTTTGTAACTAAGTTGAATCCCTTTAGCCGATGTTGTTTCTCCGAGCACATAAAAATTAGCACCTTCTTTTTCTAAGATAGCATTAACCTTGTGACTCACTTCAGAGGGTACGCTTATTACATATCCACCATTTTCAGAAAAAAGCCAAGTGGCTAAGGCATACCTATCATCTAGACTCACTGACATACCGATTTTAACTAAACCTCTTTCGCCCAAAAGCATTTCAGCTAAGCACAGCCATAAGCCTCCCATAGCAATATCATGACAACTTGAAACTAAGCCCTCTTCGATAAGAGTTAACACAGATTTGTTTTGAGCTTGTTCTTCATCTAGTCGTACTTGAGGAGCGACGGTTGCCCTCAATTTGAGCGCCTCCGCTAACTGAGTACAGGCAAACTCCGCATACCTTTTACCCACAAGAATAAGCGTTTGATTGACCTGAGTAGCCTGCATCGTCACTACTTTATGGTAGTCTGACATACTGCCTACGCACATAAGTACGGGAGACGGAACGATAGCGTTACCTTGTTTAGATTCATTATAAAAGCTTACATTTCCAGATACGATAGGTACACATTCAGCTTTAACCGGGTTTAAAGCTTCTGCGGCTTCTTTAATCCCACGAACACCTTCTTGGAAATCAAAAAAAACATCCGGCTTTTCTGGGTTTCCATAATTCAAACAGTCTGTCAGGGCAATAGGTCTTGCGCCAACAGCTATCACGTTTCGAATAGACTCTGCTGTGGCGTAAGCGCCACTGACATACGGATCTACTTCGCCATATAAATTACTATCCATAGATACTGCAACGGCGGCATTACACCCTTTAATAGGTGTTACAACCACAGCGTCAGCTTCTCCAGGATAAACAACCGTGTCGCCTCGAACTGCATTATCAAAAGATCTATAAATAAATCGCTTAGACGCATTATTTTTCTCGTTAAATAACTCTCTAGCGACATTTTTGACCTCATCATCTGAAATACTGATATCTGAGGTCTCAGTCTTTGGAACCGCACGTTTATTGCACGCTCTATGTGCCTGGACTTCAGTCGTGATAGCCTCCACTGGTAATTCACACACCTGCTCACCTTTGTGCCAAATTCTAAAAATCTTTTCCTGAATAACTTTACCAATAACAACGGCACCAGATTGGGGGTACAATTTTGGTAACTCAAACTGTATATTAAAAATACCTAGTACTGTCTGACTAAATGTCTGCGGTACGACGAGGCAAAATCTTTCTTGTGTTTCAGAACAAGCAATCACTTCTGGGGGAAGATCTTGAAAAGCTACGTTTACTTTATCTAAGTCTAGCTCTACCCCAAAGCCCCCTCCGACTGCAATTTCAGACCCGGCGCATGAAATACCGCCAGCCCCAAGGTCTTTAAACCCAATAGCAACATTTTGCTTTTTAACTTCGTCTAATAAGGCTTTAATAGCTTCTGATAAAACACGCTTAAGAAAGGGGTCGTGAACCTGAACAGCGCCTAGATTTTGTTCGTCATTATCAGAATCTAAAGTAGCTGATGAAAAGCTTGCCCCGCCGAAACCTGTGGCATCTGTCGATTTTCCAAATAGAATGACATCATACGGCTCATTTTTTGCATTTTCAGGTGCGTAGCTATGAATAATATGATCTAAATCTATGAGACCTAAGGCCGCTACGTTGACTAAGCAGTTGTCGTTATAAGATTCATGATAAAGTGTTTCGCCCCCTAAAACGGGAACCCCTAAAGGGTTACCATATCCGGCAACACCCTCAACCACCTTGCTTGCAATCTCGTCTACGATTGGGTTTTCTGCATTTTTACCAAAGTGCAAAGAATCTAAAACACCAATAACATCGGCGCCCATACAATAGACATCCCTAACGCACCCACCAACACCCGTTGCAGCACCTTCGACAGGTAGAATCTGAGAAGGGTGATTGTGAGATTCGTGAGACAATGCTAATCCGTACTCTCTACCCTCATGTGAGGTGAACGCGATAATACCAGAATCTTCGCCAATACCTAAAGCGACTTCAGATCCTTTTACGGGTAAGGTTTTGAGGGTAGGCTTACTACTCTTATAGGAACAATGTTCAGACCACATGGTATCGAAAATATGTGTTTCAACTGTCGTGGCTTCTCTATTTAAAAGGATTTTAATATCTTGGATATCGGATGCGGATAGTGTCATAGCT
>CALLLO010000065.1 GCA_938082985.1 uncultured Candidatus Marinamargulisbacteria bacterium
TTTTAAAATATCCAAGGCTTTTTTCAAGCGTACCAATTCTTTCTTAGATTTTTTTTTATTGTTTGATTGAAGCCCTTTGGCTAAATCCTTAATGGTGTCATCAACAAAACCCCATGTCTGGGCGAGCGTTTTATTTTTTAATTCTGCTTGTATTTCATGTCGAATTTCTGAACTTGGTTTTCGATGTAGATCTTTCCCATGAGCAAACAGAGATGAGTGTCCAACTACCATTAACATTCCTACACCTATAATCATTATTTTATTTTTCATACTATTTCTCCGTTTTTTTATTCTGATAATAATTTTTCAAACTCGTCATCTACTGTTGGATTCATTTTTTAATCCAATACCTGATAATCGACACCCTTTACGCCTAGGCCATACTCCAATACAAGAACGCCTCCAAAATGAGCCCCAAGCGTTAAAATAGCGACACTAATTAAGCTAAGAAGAACATAAAGACCATTCACTATGAGGAACTGATTTATGCGCCAACCACCCCGTAAACACAGCAACACTTACTCCTATTGTTCTAAGCCTGGCAGATTTCTTGATATATTCCGTTTGGATACATAAAAATAGCACCTCCAAGCCTACTGAAAGGTAGAGAAGGACTATCGGAAAATGAATAATAAGAGGATGTAGATTGGGCATTATAGTGTCCCGATTTTTGACCCGCAACGAGGCATCATTTCCCCAAAATACGGATTTTTAGTTCCCTCAGAATCTTGAAGCCATGACGCCCCACGATTTTTATCGACCATCGGGCAATGATACTTCCCAATGCTCATCCCTTCAGGACTGCCATGATGTTTGACCAGCACTTCAATTGCTTTAGACAGTGATTCAAATAGGGGTCTAGCTGTATTCAGTGAATCTGAATGATGGATCTGATGTGCCAGGGAGCTTAAAGCGCTTTTCTCGCCTAATGCTTCTGCCAAATACTTTGCCGCCTGTTGAGCATCAGTAAGGCTGTCATTTGCTAAGGCCTGTTGAAGGATGAAATACTGCGTAAGACTCTCTTCATAGTCCTCTACCTCCATAACCTTATTCAGACTGGAGTCATGTAAGGTATGTGAGTCACCCATCATTTGATGAGAACTATGCTGGTGCTCATTATGCGTATCCATCTCTTTCATCTCCTCGTTTGAAGAGCTGCTTGTAGCTATAAACATTCCGATTCCTAAGCCTAAAATTGATAAAATAAACATTCTTTTCTTATTCATAATAATATCTCCTTTTTTAATGATTAGGCCTAGATGCAGCGTTACCGCTTCCACCTATTGCTTGCATCATGCTTGGTTTTGCTTGAAGCTGCATGGCGCTGTCAATTTTGAAATTCCCCTTTACCACAACACTCTCGCCTTCTTTAAGTCCCTGTTTCACGATATAAAAATCGCCCACCTTAGCGCCTAAATGAACCTCACGACCTTCATATCGACCTGACTTGTTTGGCACTTTGACATAGACAATAGCGCGAGTCCCCGTAATAAGAGGCGCCGAGACCGGAATAAGCAAAGGTTTGTCGCTACCCTGTGCCCGTATAAGTCCCAGTTGAGCCGCCTTTTGTAGTGGCATCAAACACAAGGAGCACCGTCCAGCCTGTGTTGAAAATTCTTCAGGGTGCATCGGACATACATACAACTCTTTAATAGACTTATCTTGTAGTGGTCCTGACTTAGAATACGTCACCGACACCATAGATTTGGCCAACATATCAGGTTTCAGTTTTCTATCTACGTTATCTACAACCCCACGAATACGTATCGTTCTACTGTTGGGGTCAACTATAGGGTCAATGAAGGTAATAACGACATCAAAGAGTTCTCCTGGATACGCGTCTGTAACAAACTGAGCCTTTTGGCCATACGAAATCTTCGCAATATCAGACTCATACACCTCCGCCACAAACCACAGTCGATCTAAGTTAGCCAAATCATAAATCTTAGACCCCGTTTTGACATACTCACCCTGATTTACATACTTCTTGAGTACCGTCCCACCAATAGCCGTACTTAAAGTTAAGCTATCTTCAATACGTCCCGTTTTTTCAATCTCTTTAATCTGCTGAGCACTAAATCCCCACAGCCTTAATTTCTCTCTACTCGCCCCCAAAAGCCCAGCCGATCCCAACCGAGCCGCTTCCAACAACTCTTTTTGAGTCACCAAGAGCTCAGGACTGTATATAGCCGCCATATGTGTGTTTTTTTCTACGGTAATACCCGTGTAATCAATAAACAGCTTTTCAATTCTACCTGGAAACCACGCACTAATCGTTTCTACTCGCGTTTCATCAATCACCAATTTTCCAGACAAGCGTAACTTTTCAGTCGCAAAGTCTCTCCGAACCGTGCTAAGCGCAAGCTCGGCTAATTTTTCTGCGTTTGGGGATAAGCTTAAGCCTGTGGCCATCCCCTCATCGGCCTGTTCTTTCTGAACAAGGATCAAGCTCATCCCACAAATGGGACATCTCCCCCCTTCTTCTCCTCGAACATGAGGGTGCATCGAACAGGTCCATTGTTGAGCCTGTTCGCTGTGTATCTGTAGAGGCTCCGAGGTAGTAAACGATTTAACCGTAGCTGAAACAGCATAGCCAATCGCTACTGCTACGACAAAAACGCCCACCATTCCGCCCCATTTTTTTATCTTATTCATGTGGTAATTCTCCTTTCTCAAAGTGCCATTTCAATGCAGAACTCTGAGTATGATAGTGATTAATTAAACGGGCTTGTTTCTTTTCAAGTTGAAACACCGTTTGCTCCGCCTCAAAATAATCTATAAACGAGGCATTCCCAACTTCATAAGATTTTTGAAAGTTAGAAAAGCTTAATCTCGCGTCCCGTAAAAGCTGTGTGTCATACAAGACTATTTTTTGCTGTGTCGTATTAATATCAGACACCAGAGACACGAGCCTACTGTGCGTCTTATTAAGCGCCTCTTCAACAGCAAACTCACGAGCAGCTACCACTCCTTCAGCCTCTTTTATCGCCGCTTTATTACTAGAATAAAACCAAGGCACGCTCATCATAAGTTGCCCCCCTACTTGGTTATCCGAACCGGGGTTGTCCCACAGCTCAAACTGAGCAGAAAACTTGGGTGAAAAGCGATCTTTCTCAACAGCCAAAACAGACTCTTGGACCGCTTTTATCGCCTCCGATTTTTGAACCGCGACACTCTTAGCTGCCCAGTTTTTGTTAGGACGGCTCACCGATATTTTGGGAACGGAGGGTGCCGGAATATCGAGACTAATATCTGAGCCGCCCTCTACATTAAGACTCTGTTTAAGCGCCTCCATTAACACGACCCGACTATGGCTAAGCGACAACAGCTCTTCTTCCAATGTTCCTTTAGACACCTGCGCTTTTATCACCTGCGCTTGCAGTCCCAAGCCGGCCTGATATTTCACATCGGCAATATTAGAAAGTTGTATTAGAGTCTCTTTATTCTTCTTAGTAATGTCGCTCAAAGCGTTATTTAATTGAAGTTTATACACCAAACTTTCAATAGAATGCCTCACTTCATTTTGCGCTAATACGAGATCCAAATAAGAAAC
This sequence comes from uncultured Candidatus Marinamargulisbacteria bacterium, assembly GCA_938082985.1. Classification (GTDB taxonomy): domain Bacteria; phylum Margulisbacteria; class Marinamargulisbacteria; family CALLLO01; genus CALLLO01. Next base: position 3,554 of record CALLLO010000065.1, read on the forward strand.
GGCCCCCTTAGCTTCACCCTCTTCCCTCAAATGAGCCCGGTCACCAAAGAAAGGAAAAGATTGACTCAACAGATACCGTTTTTGATCGAAAGAATAGTCACTATTTTTGGCAGGCGCGCCATTAAAACGCACGCCGATCTTCGGGTCCGGTAAACCACTTAGTTTTGCAGGTAAAGACTTAGACGATTCCCAAGAAGAAAGCGTCGCATTTAACGCTGCATTACGTGAGAGTCCGTAGCGTATAAGAGCATCTACAGACGTAAATGTTAAGGATGTTGCTGCCAGCTGAGCTGTCAGACTTAAAAGAAGTGCTACGACTAGCAGGCCTCTTTGTTTGTTTATCATAATTGTTCACCGTAATTTTTTTAAACAATAAAAGACACACGGTTTAAGGTGTGGGGTTCTAAAAAATGGGAGGCTGAGTTAACAGAGCATACGAACAGACTTGAGGAGCACGAGGCCCGTTGTCGATGGAGATCCTCTTAATGAAATATCTGTTTGATGCTTAGACGTTCTTGTTATGAGTTGAATCGTGTGTGAGGCCTGCAGAACAAGTCGCTCTAACTGTGTTTTTGACTTTGGAGTAGGAGTAGAAACTTTCTCATCGGAAGTGACCTCATCCGCCTGAGTACACAACTCGCAGATCGGCTCTTCTTGTTCCCTTGTGGCGGCTTCACAACATGAGTCTTTTTCTGTAATCGATTCATGCATCGTACAAGCAGCATCGCTGTTTGGCAGACAACCCGGACAAAAATGGGTAAGCGCTCCAAGTGTCGATGTAGCTAATAAGCACATCATTAGCAAAGAAAAAATAAGTCTCTTCATACAACTATGATACTCCCCATTAAACAATAAGGGTAGTGCCCCCCTTATATATCTGAAGGATGTCTATCTAAAGAATTGCCTCTCGATACAGCCGGCTTTTAACGTTTAATAACACTTACAGGTGACTTATCTTTTCAAGACAGTTTTTGAATGGATGATTCTTTTTTTGGTACTATATTCTTAGCCTTGGTTCTAGGTCTGATCCTCGTCAATACACTATTAGCACTGGGTCCATTTACTTTCATTTAAAACTCCTATTTATCTATACCTTAAGTGAAAATATCATGTCTAATAAAAAAATAGAATAGGAGAGAATAACGACCCTCTCGGGCGTGTCCTGCGTAGAAGATCTAAAATACCTCTGATCAACTCTCCGCTAGGGGCTAATAGCGGTTACTATTCCCAGTTTAGCGTCATGTTTGGCTACTTATTTTCAAAGCATGCGTCATAAATAGGAACGATACAAACATTTGCTTTATTTTCAAATTCAGTCAAACAATTAGCGACTAAAGATACAGATAACGCATCCCCTGACTCACTTGCACATACACTCGCCATAGCTATACACAAAGACAACCATGCTTTAGATAACCTCGGTCTAAAGGATCTCATACCCTTAACACTAGACAATCTAAATGCGCAGCTTCTAGGTTTAAAAAAATATGAGTCGGCCTATATTATGACCTCCCTTCATATACTAGTGGTAACGTCTATAGAGAACGATAATTACGGTATATTTGATAGTAATAACGCCATATTCGGAGACGCCCCTAGAGCTACAATCGCTAAAGTGATAACTGAAAACTATCCAGATGAATCAACCACAATAGGTCTTACTCGATTCAGTCACTCAGCTCCAAAATTTAATCGCGCCGTGCTGTACACGGCGACATTTCAAAGATACCCTAGATTATTTGGGTGCTCGAAGGCTCCCACCTCAATCAAATCACGTACACGTCTACACGCCCCTCTTACGATGCAAAACATGGAATAGGTACTAAGTCCCACCCCTCAAAAATGATATACTACCCCCATGAAATATCTCCACACCATGGTCCGCGTTCAGAACCTACAACTCTCTCTAGCCTTCTACTGTGACACCCTAGGTCTCGTCGAAGTACGTAGAAAAGAAAGTGAAACTGGCCGCTTTACCCTCGTTTTTCTAGCCGCTCCAGAAGACTTATACAGCACAACAACTCACCCCCACCCCACCCTAGAACTCACCTACAACTGGGATCCAGAAACCTACGATTCCGGTCGAAACTTTGGACACCTCGCCTACCAAGTCCCAAACATCTACGATACTTGCCAAACACTTATAGACAAAGGCATCACACTAAACCGCCCCCCAAGAGACGGATATATGGCCTTCATCAAAAGCCCCGACAACATTTCAATAGAACTCCTTCAATCCGGAGAACGACTAGCCCCTGAAGAACCTTGGCTGTCCATGCCCAATATAGGAAAGTGGTAATCCTCAGACTAAGTGTGGTACCTTCCCCTATATAGGGGTCTGACCCCTTTCAGTAAAAGTAGGATTTGGCAAAATCCATAAAGACCTAGAAACCGAAAGATAAAAGAGGGTAAAGACCGACCGGAAGGTCGCCCAAAGAGGCTGAGAAGCACTTAGAGTACCTACTTTAAGGGAACTGCAATTCTTAAAAAATCGTGCCGATATTCGGTTGGACCCGACCTCTCACTATTTTTTTTATTTCATACAAATTCTCTCTTCGTGGATACACATATGTTGGTAAACGGTTTATAACGCGCTCCTTAGATTGTCTGTAAACTGCATTTCTATTTCACTTGCAGTTGCAGGTGGAATATCTGAAGTAGTTGTTTTTGAAACTATTTCAGTAGAGGCGAGGTTTCTATTTAAGACCATTGAATACAATATATAGGCAAAGGAAGGAAAGGCTAGACACAAGGCTAATACTGAAATGACAGAATTTCCAAAAGTGGCCGATTGGACACTATTTGTTGCACTACTTTTTGAGGCTAGTTCTTGTGTGTATGTGCCATTTTGACCAGAAGCCCCTTTTTGGCCTCTTACGTTTCCTGCATTAAGAACTGTGCCATCTCCTAATGAAATAACTAGGTCTCCGTTGCCATCAACTTCTGCATTCGTCATGGATACGCCTGCATTACCTTGTGGACCAACAGGTCCTGTTGCTCCATCGCTTCCATTCACACCAGAATTCCCAGTTGGACCAGATGGGCCTGTTTTTCCGTCAGAACCAGGAGCTCCGGTTGTGCCATTTCTCCCATTTCTCCCATTTGTTCCATCAGAACCTGCCGTGCCGTTCAGACCGTCCTTACACGTACAATCAGGTTCCGGTAATTCTATTGGAGGAGCAGGGGTCGCACTTACCAGTGGTGCCTGAGCCACAAGTGAAAACGTATCAAATTGTACTCCACTTGGAGTTGTTGTTGTTGCTTTATCAGCCATTACTCTAATACGAATACTCTTTGTTCCGGTAGGTGCAATACGAGAATCTGTATACTGTAACCAGCCGGTACTTCCAATCTCACCTGTGTCAAAAGTATTTAAAGCAAATCCATTCGCATCTCGATATTCAACTTTAATACGGCCTTTATCTCCGCCAGAATCCCCATCGATATAAGCAGAGAAATCAAAGGCTTGTTTACTTTCTTGTATTTTAGTTTGGTAAGCGGACAAATCAATATCTTGATAAATCTCGGCGACTTGTACGCCTGGTTGTGCTGTCGCATATAATTCAGATCCAGACGCTGTCCATTCCCCGTTAGCGACTGCCCAGTCAAAATCTGTGATAGGGGTTAGATCAAAGCCTCCCTGACGTACTAAATTTTCGTTATATAAAGATACTTCCGGATAGGAATTCGAAGGTGGTGTATCGGCAATTAATTGAATGTTATCGTATTTAATTCCACTAGGATCGGAAAGGCTTTCTTTTGTTGAGACTAGCCGTAAACGTATAGATTCAGTTCCCAATGGTACGATATCTGTTTGGGTATAAGTCGTAGTC
>CALLLO010000066.1 GCA_938082985.1 uncultured Candidatus Marinamargulisbacteria bacterium
ACCTAGAAATAAACACGGCTTTTGTAGCAGCTATACTTACAATATTAGGCTATTCCATAAATGATACTATCGTCATATTTGATAGAGTTAGAGAAAATATTAACTCCTTTAAACTATCCCGAAAGCTTAACGACATTATCAACCAATCCTTATCACAAACCTTTTTAAGAACAATCAACACGTCCATAACAACACTCATGGTTATAGGTGCCATCATCCTCTTTGGTGGCAATACGATTAAAGAGTTTAGTATCGTACTTCTAATTGGGGTAATTGCAGGGACTTACTCCTCACTATTTATTGCAAGTCCAGTTCTATACTATTTACAAAAAGATAAAGATTAAAAGCTAAGAGCTATACTGTCCCATATTACGGAATTTTTGATAGCGCTCTTCCATAATATCTGAAGGATCCATCTTAGAATATAGTTTCAGGTCACTCACAATCTGGTTCTTAATACATTTAGATACAGCATTCCAATCATGATGACCACCACCAAGGGGTTCTGCTATAACTCCATCAGCAATACCGAGCCTGACAACATCTTCTGATGTAATCTTTAAGCTTGCAGATGCTAAGTCAGACTTAGTTGCATCTCTAAATAAAATAGACGCACATCCTTCTGGCGAAATAACTGAATAAACAGAATATTCCAACATATGTACTTTATTAGCAACGCCAATCGCAAGTGCACCGCCAGACCCCCCCTCCCCTATTACAAATGTAATAATAGGAACAGTGAATGCTGCCATTTCTTTTAAATTGCGGGCAATTGCTTCAGCTTGCCCACGTTCTTCCGCTTCAATGCCTGGATAGGCCCCTGGTGTATCAATAAGAGTAACAATAGGACGTTTAAACTTCTCGGCCATCTTCATAAGCCTAAGTGCCTTCCTATAGCCTTCAGGATGCGGCATCCCAAAGTTTCTATAAATATTTTCTTTCGTATCATGGCCTTTTTGATGCCCAATAACGACAACTTTGTGCCCCCCAATGCTAGCGAGACCACCAACAATGGAGGGATCATCACGAAACAAGCGATCTCCATGTAAAGGAACAAATGAGTCGGACATAAGATGCAACAGACTTAAAGAATCAGGTCTATTTTGATGTCTAGCAATTTGTACAATTTGCGGAGGAGTTAAGTGGGAATAAATATCTTTTTTAACCATCAGTGCTCTTTTTTCAATTTTTTCAATTTCTTGATCCAAATTAATCTCACTCGTTTTAGATAGTGATTTCAACTGTTCAATTTTTTCATATAACTCTATTAATGGTTTTTCAAATTCTAAGTGGTTCATAGTTAACCTTCCTGTACACCTAATAAGGTTACGATATCTAATAAACGTTGTTTTAAGTCCTTCCTTTTCACAACCATATCCACCATCCCATGTTCTAATAAAAATTCTGCTCGCTGAAACCCTTTAGGCACTTTTTGCCTAATCGTTTGCTCAATCACTCGAGGCCCAGCAAAAGAAATAAGCGCTCCTGGTTCTGCAATATGAATATCTCCCAACATAGCAAAACTAGCTGAAGTCCCCCCTGTAGTAGGGTCACACAATATAGACACATATGGAACTCCCGCATCAGATAAGCGAGATAATGCAGCACTCGTTTTAGCCATCTGCATCAAGCTAGTAATGCCTTCTTGCATTCTAGCTCCACCAGAAGACGTAAATATAAATAGAGGCGCCTTATTTATAATCGCATTCTCAATTATTCTAGTAACTTTCTCCCCTACCACAGAGCCCATAGACCCTCCCATAAATGAAAAATCCATAATGCCAACATTGATTGGGTGATTGTTTAAGGTCGCCTCTCCAATAATCATAGCTTCACTACGATTTGATTTTTTTTGCGCAAGTTCAATACGTTTCTTATACGGCTCCGTATCTGTAAATTCTAAAAAATCGATAGGCTTTATACCACCATCGATCTCCTTGAAAGACTTTTTGTCAAATAAATAGGATAGTCGCTCATCAGGAGTAATTCGAAAATGGTACTCGCAATGTATACACACTTTGAAACTTTTCTCTAAGTCCTTTATAAACATAACTTCAGAACAAGACTTACATTTAACCCAAAGATCTCCAGGTATGTTTAGCTTTTCTGCTTGAGGGGATACTTTTTGTTTTTTTGATAACCAATCTAATATTGACATAACACCACTTGTTTCGTAAGATTTTTTACCGTCATATCATAACGAAGACGGATAAATCAGTCAATCTAGATAAAGTAGGTACAGAAAAAAAATGGCAAATACAAAATCAGCAAAGAAATCAATTATTGTTAATGAACGAAACAGACAGAGGAATACACACTTCAAAAGTAAAATGAAAAGTGCAATAAAATCTGCTCTCGCAGCAATTCAAGACAAATCAGACAAAGCTATAGACTTAACTCGCATAGCTTTAAAAACAATTGATAAGATAGCAGGCAAAGGAATCATCCACAAAAAATCTGCTGGAAGAAAAAAAGCATCTCTCATGGGAACGGCAAACAAAAGCTCTTTGGATTTAAAGACAACACCAAAAGCGACAATAAAAGCAACGCCTGCTTCTAAAAAAGATCTTAAAGCTGAAACTAAAGTTGCCCCAAAAACAACTAAAGCTCCTAGCAAAACAAAAGCTACAGAGACAAAAGCGAAAGCAAAACCTGCTGCTAAGAAACCTGTAGCAAAAAAGAAAGTATCTGCCGCTAAAAAAGACTAACTCTTATTTAGTGACTTTTAATAAGAAAGCCGCTCTAGCCCTATCCATTGTGATAGGGCTTTTTGTTTTTTATATCACCAAGAGCTCTCAACCTCATGTCAGTATCCGCGGCCATCGTGTTTACATAGAGATAGCAGACACGCATAAGAAACGAGAAGTGGGGCTCATGAACAGGCTCTCACTAGAAAGCAACAAGGGGATGCTCTTTGTGTACACACAGCCCCAAGCTATTTATATCTGGATGAAAAACACGCACATCCCTTTAGACATAGTATGGATTAATAAACATAAAGAAATCATTCATATAGAAAAAAACACAGTCCCCATGTCAACTGAGATATTAGCTGCAAACACACATGCCCAATATATACTAGAAATTAATGCTGGACTTTGCGATCTTTACAGCTTTAATAAGGGAGATAAAGTAATCATTAACTTATAAATCTTGTGTATATAAAATACCTTCGTTGGATTCCGTCCAAGTAAAAGAATATTGAATGTTTTCATAATTAGCGTGCGAAGTAAGCGTAGGGCTAAAAGATACATCAAACGCAATTTCTTCACCTGAAGAAAGCTCTCTATCCGGCAAGTCTATAGTCCAAGTACCTAACACTGTGCCTATGGCACTTAATGGCTCAACAGTCACAGTTAAATCCGTTATGGTGGCCTCACCATCATTTTGTAAGTGAACCCACAAAATAACATCTACTTGTTGGGATAAGGTTTCAACAATCGTAATGACACCCGTCCCAGTTGATGTAGACGTTGTCGCGACATCGTCTGAGCTCACTCCTGAACGGCTGCACCCTGTAGCGAATAGACTGAGTATTGCTATAAACATAACAAAACGAGTAATGACTGTCATTGTAAGCTCCAAAAAAAGAATATACATGCTAGTATACTAAACATTAATAAATATAGTAAGGGACCCCCTACCATGAAACTCATCATTCAAATCCCCTCATTTAACGAAGAAAATACGCTTCCATTAACCCTATCCAAACTACCTAAAAAGCTTCCAGGTATAGACATTCTTGAAGTCCTTATCTTAAACGACGGTAGCACGGACAAAACGGTTGAGGTAGCCAAACAACATGGGGCACATCATGTAGTAAGTGCAAAGCAAAACCAAGGTTTGGCTAAAACATTTTTAATGGGTCTCGATGCTGCGTTAAAAAGAGGCGCTGATATTATCGTAAACACGGATGCTGACAACCAGTACAACGCCGATGATATTGAAAAATTAATTATCCCTATTTTAGAGAATAAGGCCGAAATTGTTATTGGGGAACGCCCTATTTCTCAAACGAAGCATTTTTCTATATTAAAAAAATCCCTTCAAAAATTAGGCAGCTTAATGATTCGTGTCTTTAGCGAAACAAGTATTCCAGACGCTCCGAGTGGGTTCAGAGCCATAAGTCGTGAAGCCGCTCTCCAACTTAACGTATTTAATAGCTACACCTATACATTAGAAACCATTATTCAAGCAGGACGACTGGGTATTCCGATAAGCTCTGTCCCTATCCGTACAAATAAGGATGAGCGCCCC
>CALLLO010000067.1 GCA_938082985.1 uncultured Candidatus Marinamargulisbacteria bacterium
GGGGGACTACCAAAGGGTTCCAACATCCTAATTACAGGGTATTTAGGGACCGGGAAATCTAGTTTTGCACGTGGTTTTATAGAAAAGGGTCTACAAAATAAAGAGAAATGCCTCTGGGTAGCCGTGGATGATGACCCAAAAAGAATAAGAAAAAAAATAGAAGAAAACATAGCCGACACCACCAAAAACCTTGAAGATAGATCTTATTTACGGTTTGTAGATGCTTATTCATGGTCATCCATGACTCAACCCGAAAATGAAAAATTTGTTATCAACGGAACTTTAGAACTAAATCAACTGACAGGTGTCATATCAGATGCCAGCTATGAAATAGGCCAGACCATACAAAGCAAAAAAGGAGGACGAAGAGTAATAGACTCCATATCCAGTCTCTTAATAAACTTTGACCTAGCCTCTACACAACGATTCCTAAGTCAGATAGCGCGGACTGGAATCGCGTTTGGTGGGGTCACGACACTCTTTATAATTGAAGAAGGGACCGTCGACGAAAAAACTCTAAATAACATAAAATACATCATGGATGGCGTCATACAATTTGAAGAAACTGACATAAATCGGACTATGCGCATACGCCACATGAAGTGGATAAAACACGACAATAGTCCGATTAAATTAAAGTGAAAGCACTCTAAAGATTAAATAGTAAGAACATGAATAGTCTGACGACGTCCTGACCCAACAGAAACCATTTTAATTTGCACTCCGACAAAGTCAGACACAAACTGAATATATTTCTTGGCAGTTTCAGGCAGCTCATCGTAACTAGTTACAGATGAAATATCCTCATCCCAACCGGGCAGCTCGACATAAACAGGTTCAGCCTCAGAAAACACATCTAAATCTAAGGGAAGCTCATCGAGAATCCCTTCTGATGTCTTATAATGTGTACATACTTTAAGAGATTTCATTCCGTCTAAGACGTCTAACTTAGTAAAACAAATACTCGTTAAACCATTAACACGAACGGCATACTTCAACACAACAAGATCTAACCAACCACAACGTCTAGGACGTCCTGTAGTTGTGCCAAATTCACTGCCTTGCGTACGTAATAACTCCCCCATATCATCGTTCAACTCAGTAGGAAAAGGACCTTCGCCAACACGTGTGACATACGCCTTAGTAACCCCTAAAACTTGATTGATTTTGTGTGGGCCTACTCCAACGCCTATACAAGCTCCACCTGAAATAGGGTTAGACGAGGTAACAAAAGGATACGTCCCATGGTCAACATCTAACATGGTGCCCTGAGCACCTTCTAAAATGACATTTTTACCAGCATCTATTGCCTTGTTAACATAAAGAGACGAATCAACAATAAAAGGCTTTAAACGTTGCCCTAATGCATAATACTCTTCAACAACAGAATCCATATCTATATTTACATTTGAAAAAGCTTGATCCCAATGCCTTTTTTCTAAACGCTTGCGAAGTTTAGTCTTAGATAAAAGATCCTGGACTCGAACACCTCTACGAGCAATTTTATCAGTATAAGTTGGCCCAATCCCTTTTCCAGTAGTGCCAATTTTCTCATCATGAAGCTTAGCTTCCTGAGCATTATCTAACATTTTATGAAAAGGCAAAATAACATTAGCAATACTAGATACTTTTAATTTCTCAGGCGTGACATATATGCCTTGAGCTTTTAAGGTTTCAATTTCTCCAAAGAAAACAGTCGGATCTATAACAACACCATTTCCGATCACACACACGCAGCTATCAAACAAAATTCCAGAAGGAATAAGATGGAGCTTAAATGTTTTATCTCCAACAACTACAGTATGCCCAGCATTATTTCCACCCTGATAGCGAACAACTAAATCTACACGTTCAGCAAGGATATCAGTAATCTTACCCTTACCTTCATCCCCCCACTGCGAACCAACAATTACACTTACCGTCATAAAAGACTCCTCAAAATAAAAATCACAAACCTGTTCATGATAGCAGAAGTGCCGCGGTGCCGTACATATAAATAATGGATGTGAAGATCTCTTATGTTCACTAAGGGTTCTGGAACCCAGATAGTAGTGCTAGCGATAGCTCCTCAGAGCTACCAGCCTCAGCGACTCCCAATCTTATAACTGTTAGAACCACATGACATTGACATACCAACACCGCAGGTAAGTATCAGTATATACGTCAAAACTTACCTCTTCAACCGATACTTAGTTTCTTTTGCTTGAATATCTGGAATACGATTAAAATCACGAATTAAACCAATAAGAGGGGGACCATAACTTAAGACTTTGTCTAGCAAGTCATAATTAATACCCCCGATAGCAACAAAAGGGATATCAAGCTCTTTAGCTCTCGACAAATAATCAAAACCAATACCCGCACGCCCCGGCTTAGATGGAGTCTCCCAAATAGGCCCAACACTAACATAATCCACCCCCTGCGATTGAGCCACTTTCCCCTGTTCAAAATCATGAGTCGTGCGCCCTAACAACTTATGTTCACCAAAAACAGATCTCAATTCAGACACAGATACATCATCTTGCCCCGTATGAAGCCCATCAGCATCCACCAGCAAGGCAATATCTAAATAATCATTGATGATAAACGGAATACCTTTTTCTTTTGATAAAGGAGCCAGTCGCTTTGCGATCTCTAAAAGGTCGGATTTCTCGCGATCTTTTCCTCTTAACTGAATCAAAGACACGCCCCACTCTAGCGCCTGAATTAAGTTCTCTTCATTATCAGAAATATAATACACACCCGGAACAATCTGAGGTTTAATTAAGGGCAATAACACCGCTTTTTCAAGTTCATAAGAATCATATCTAAGGACATTATAAAAAGCTTTCCCTGTATACTCCTCCAATACACGAAGACCTTCTTGAACCCTCTTAAAATTAGCCTTTAAAAGAGAGTTTAAATCTTTTCGTTTATCCGGAACTTCCTTAGACCTAACATCTTGTACAGTATCTCGAATAGCCAAATGCTCAGGAAAATCTCCTAGGGACTGGTTAAGTGTTTTGCGCATCTGCACCAAACGATCCGTAATGTCTTTATCTGACACTACAAAGCGCACGTAATCTTCAATAACGCGAAGCCCTTCGGCAACACGATTAATATTCGCATCAATTATTTGAGCAAACACTACGTGTACCCCTTTAAAACGTTTAACACCTTATCAGTCGCATTCAAGCTAGGCTTGTCATCGCGGACGACATGACACGACGCCTCAGCCAAACCCCATAAAGTATCCGCCGTCATATCTTCTTGTAACAAAACAGTGCCTAACCCCGACTGTTCTGCGACTTTAGCATTAAGTACTTGATGGTTGTCCGCGGCGTACGGATAAGGAATCAGTACACACTGTTTTTGAACAGCTAAAAGTTCAGCCAACGTAGTCGCACCAGCTCTCGCTATGACAAAGGTCGCAACACGATAAAGCAGGGCCATGTTTTCAAAATAAGGCAATACAAAAACACCCTCTCTGCCAAAGTTATTCGACATTACTTTATAAGGAAGGTCCCCATAACAGGTTTGAAAGTGAGCCTGGCCCGTTAAATGAATAATCGTCCAATCATCAGAAGCTAAACATCTTTCATAAAGAGACTCCATACAGACATTTAATACCCCCGCACCCTGACTCCCTCCAATAACAACAATGACATACTTACTAAATGGAAGATGTTTTTTTAACGATTGAGATAAAGAGTCATCTAAAAATCGCTTTCTTACAGGATTCCCAGTCAAAACCAAATTCCCTCGCTTAAAGTATCGCTTAGTCTGAGCAAAAGACACACAGGTGTGGTCTGCAAATCTCGACATTAAACGGTTAACTTTCCCCGGCAACACATTTTGCTCCAAAAGAATAATAGGAACCCCCAACCACTTGGCAGCCAAAACAACAGGAAAGGTATGATAGCCTCCTGAACTAACAATAACTTTAGGCTTATACCGTGACAAAAGGCTCCTCGCCTTAAAAAAAGAACGCAGCATAGTCCACACGTTTCGAGAAGAAGACGGAAGCGCATCCACTAAATAACCATAGCGTGGAAAAATAAGGCTATCTTGCCGATTTTTAGAGCCCAAAAAGGCAAGGGAATGATCCGACTCCAAGGCCTGTGCTAAAGCAATAATAGGATATATATGCCCCCCAGTTCCACCACAAGTAAATACGATATCTATAGGCACATGTCTCATTTAGACTCCTTTGAAATATTTGACAAAACCCCGACATAAAACATAGATGTGATTAACGATGTACCTCCAAAGCTCATAAATGTAAGAGGTATCCCAGTTACAGGCATCAAGCCTGAAACCACGGACATATTTATAACAGCTTGCAAAACCACCATCAAGGTTAACCCAATGGCCAGATAATAGGCATATCTACTGGTAGAACCGACGGCAATAGAAAATCCTCGCACACACAAGAACCCAAAAAGAACCACAACAACAGAACCCAATATAAAACCACCTTCCTCACAAAGTATAGAAAAAATAAAGTCAGAATATTGAAGGGGTAAGTAAAAGAACTTAAGCTTACTCTCACCCAAACCCAAGCCCCAAAGCCCCCCAGATCCAATCGAAATTAAGGACTGAACCATATGGTAGTTTAGCCCCAAGGGGTCCTCCCATGGAGACATAAAAGCCTTAATTCGATTCATTTGATAAGGGTGAATCATAATGTTAACTGCCACGGCTATAACACCTAAAGAAACTAAAGAAGCCAGATGACGAAAAGGAATGGGGCTAATAAATAACAAAGCAAAAGTGACCAGAAAAATAAGACCTGTATTTCCCAAATCTGGCTGCAACATAAGCAAGGTTAACGGTAAACAAACAACAAGTAAAAGAGGCAAACATCCCGTCAAAAAATGTTTCAAACTTCTTGTTTTATTCTCGAGAGACATAGATAGAAAAACAACCACAAAAAACTTGGCAACTTCTACAGGTTGTAGCTTAAAAAAAACTAAATCCAACCAACGACTCGCACCGCCAATAGTCACACCAAATCCAGGAACCAAAGTAAGTAAAAGCAAAATTAAAGAGCAAGCAAACCCATATGGAAATATCTGTTTATAAAAAGAATGAGGAAAATGAAAGCCCATAAGAAACGCGATGAAGCCTAAAAACAAATAAATAGCATGTTTTTTAATAAAGAAAAAAGCATCATTATAATTGGCCTGTCCAACGACAGCACTTGTAGAGATAATCATAATAAAACCTAATACCAGAAGAATAATAACCGGCAACACGAGACCCCAATCTAGGTCCCAATTAAACCTAATTTTAGAGCGACTCAACATAGTGCTTAAACGCTGTGCCTCGCGCCTCATAATTTTTATACAAATCATAACTAGAACTACTCGGAGAAAACAAAACAACATCTCGTCGAACAGACTGTTCAAAACTATAAGATACAGCGGCCTCTAGGGTGTTAAACGGCTTAATCATAGGATTATTCTGTTTCCCCAAAAGGTCAGCCAAATCACCATATACAGAAATAGAAGCAACTAACGGCGACAACTCTTCAATAAAAGAACGATAATCCACATGTTTATCTTCACCAGATAAAACAATATGAACAGGCACACTAAACGACTGAGCCGCTTTTATAGTAGCGTCAGGATTTGTTGCTTTAGAATCATTAAAAAACAATCTTCCCTCATACTCTCTTACGAACTCCATACGATGCTCAGCAGCCTTAAAGCTTATCATTTTTTCAGCAATAAACTTATCCGTTAAGCCACAAGATCTAGCGACAAGCATCGCCGCAATAGCGTTTGACTTATTATGACTCCCTTTGAGAGTTGTATTTAACCATAAGCCGCCTATCTTAGACTCGATTGAAAAGGCAAGTTTAGTGGCAGGGCTGCCCGCTGCGATACCTGTCATCCACATATCGTCACAATTAAAAACAACGCGCTGCTCAGCGCTCATATTTCGTACGATATGCGATTTTTGAAGCGCATAATTTTCCATCGTTTTATGTCTCACCATATGGTCAGGGCTGAGATTTAACAACACAGCAATATCGGGAACAAAAGTAGAGCAGCCCTCTAATTGATAACTGCTTAATTCTAAAACAACTTTATCTTCTTGTTTAAAACTATCCACCCTTTCAATAAAAGGGACCCCAATATTGCCCAAGGCAGGAATCCCCAAAAGGTGTGAAATCATTTCAGTAACAGTCGTTTTCCCATTCGTTCCCGTTACAGCTATAATAAAAGGACACGCCCCCCTTTCCCTTAAAATCCGAAAAGAAAATTCAATTTCAGATATTATCTCGGATTGAGTCGTCGGATAATCGTCGGGAGAGATTCCAGGGCTGGCGACGACGACATCTGCCTTATCCGGAGACACCTCCTCTAGAGACCACTCCTTAAGCTTTTTTCTAACAGATTTTGCTGTAACCCCCTCCCCTAATACAGCAATACGTTTCACTATTTTTCGACGCGCATCACGCTCACTATAACTACAGGTTCTGTAGGTACATCTTGATGTCCGCCAAAACTACCTGTTTTAACTCCTTTAATTTTATCTACCACATCCATACCCTCAATAACCCGAGCAAATACAGCATAGCCATACGATTGAGAATCATCCCCTTTGTAGTTCAAAAAATCATTATCAACAACGTTTAGAAAAAACTGAGACGTCGCACTATCGACAATCATCGTACGTGCCATAGATAAAGTCCCTCTATCATTTTTCAAGCCATTGTTAGCTTCGTTTTTGATAGGTGCTTTGGTTTCTTTTTGTTCCATATCTGGCTCAAAGCCACCCCCTTGCAACATAAATCCATCGATAACCCGATGAAAAATTGTGCCATCAAAATAAGTATCATCCACATACGATAAAAAGTTTTCAACCGTAATCGGAGCGTCTTTTTCAAAAAGCTCAATAAGAATATCGCCTTCTGTTGTTGTCATTTTAATGACAGGATTTGTTGTATTAGTCATGCGTTTATCCACCTCTTCTTCATTACAACCGGACAAAAATAATAAGGGTATCAATACCCATAATAATCGTTTCATACCCACACACCTCTATCCGATTTGATAGCTAGTATACATGCTTGTCTCTAGGGTTTAAATGTTGTAAAAAAAATAATCAAAAACAAAGCACCAAAAGCCCAAAACCAACTGACTACTTTAGTTTCCTTTAATCCTAACAATTCAAAATGATGATGAAGAGGCGCCATAAGAAAAACACGCCGCCCTGTTTTCTTAAACCAAAGAACTTGAACAATAACAGATAGCGTTTCCAGCATATACACAGCACCTAAAGAAATAAGGATCCATGGGTTATTCACCATTAAAGCAAAGGCCGCAAATACAGCTCCCAAACCCAAAGACCCCGTATCTCCCATAAATATCTGTGCTGGAAATCTGTTAAACAACAAGAACCCCCCTATCGCTATGATCAATAACAACACCATTTCTTGACCAACCAAAGACTGTATAGCTATAAAATAAGTATAAAAACCCAACAAGCTCATTAAACTCAATCCAGCCAAAAGACCATCTAACCCATCTGTTAGATTTGTTGCATTAGAACTACCTACAAACAAAAAGAGATACAGCCCTAACTCCCAAATCTCCAAGTGTCTAAATTGAAAATGATAGATCACAATAAAAAACAAAGCCGCTAAACACTGAAGAATAAATTTTCTGCTAGCAGAAAGACCTTTGTTTTTCTGAGAGGTCAACGACAGGACATCATCCAAAAAACCTATCCCGCAAAAACTTAAAAAAACAAATAAACACCACCAACCTTCAAGAGATTTAAAAGGAAAAAAAGAAACCCCTAGTAATAGACTTGCAACAATACCAACACCCCCAAAAGAAGGCGTGATCGATTTTTTTTGATGAGACTCTGGGCTTAGGGTATAGATAGACTGATAAAACTTAACTTTTTTCAAATATAAAATAAGCCAATAAAATATAAAAATTGTCCCTATAATCAAGAAGAAGAATTTAAACAACATAGTGGCAAACATACGCGACACTCTCCTCCATTTTCATTGATCTAGACCCTTTAAATAAAAGAACATCGCCTTGTTTCAATTCTTGTTTCAAGGCTAAGTGTAACAATTTTTTAGACTCAAAATTTGTGATATCTAATAAGGGTGATTTTAAATCACTCATGGCGGATCCCAAGGTAAACACAATATCAACTCCAGCCTCTATCAAGGGGGCTTCTAACTGTTTATGAGCCTCAGAAGCATAGTCCCCTAGCTCTAGCATATCGCCCAAAACGACGACCTTTCTTCCTTCAAAGCGTTTAATATATTCTAAAGCATAGGCGACACCATCAGGGTTTGCATTATACGTATCATCAATAATAACAAAAGAGTCATGCTCTATTTTTTTTAAACGATGATGAGACGAGGTATAGTCAGCCAATCCCTGAAGAACGTCGTCATTACTTAATCCAAAATGCCTTCCTACCGTATAACACATGTTTATATTCTCATCATGCTTATCCTGACCTTCATACGGATACACATTAAACCCACAAGCCTTTGCTTTTTTCTGTAAAAATTCTGGATATTGAGATGAAAAATTAATAAAAGCTGAGCGCAATTCGGTTTCCCAGCTTAAACGCTTTAAAAAGATCTCACCCTTAGCCGACGCAATACCCTTTGCATTCTTAAACAAAGCAATATGAGAAAGCCCAACGCCCGTAATAACAACATGAGTAGGCCTAACAATACGAGCCAAATGATCTATATCACCCTTCCCTCTCATCCCCATTTCAACAATCAAAACTTCAGTATCTTCATCCGCAGAAAGAACAGTAAGTGGCACCCCTATCTCATTATTCTCATTCTCTTTCGTACAGTCCACTTTAAATTTTTTAGACAACACCGCCCTCAACATATCTTTACACGTGGTTTTTCCAGCAGATCCCGTAATACCTATCACCGCACAGTTCAATTTCTTTCTATGTTTTTTTGAATAGTCGGTTAAATCAACATCTAAAAGTCGAGCACCCCTAGCTAAAGCCTCCTCAATAAAAGTAGCCCCATCAAAATTAGGTCCTTTAACAGGAATAAAATAATCTCCCGGTGACGCAGTCCTAGAATCAATTGATATTTTCATTAAACCACTCCCTTATGCACGCCCCATCATCAAAGAACATTTTTTTATCCCCTATTATCTGATATGTTTCATGCCCCTTCCCCGCTACGACGACCACATCGCCCGCTATTGCCTTACCTAAAATAAAAGACAAAGCTTCACGCCTATCTTCATACTCAAAAACAGTATCTAAAGACGTAAATCCCTGCTTAATATCCTCCGCGATTAAAGACTGTCTTTCCAATCTAGGATTATCTGCAGTTACAACAATCATATCACTAAATTTTTCAGCAATACGGCCCATCAACGGACGTTTTTTTACATCCCTATTTCCCCCACATCCAAAAAGAGATAATACCCTCCCCTTTCTATGCTTAGCTATTTTCTGAGCTTCATTCAATATCTTTTCTAAGGCATCCGGCGTATGTGCAAAATCTACAATAACGGTTATGTTTTTAGAATTTTCTATAGACTCAAAACGTCCCTTTGGACCTCTAGCATTCATAAAAAAAGCATCACATAGGCCTCCAGAAAACCCTAAATCTAACAAGACAGCTTTAGCCGCCTGTACATTCTCAACATTAAAGTCTCCATATAGATGTTTCAGGACAGGCGCTTTAACAGAGCTATAGTCCTTAGGAAAAATAGCCTTACCAGGCCAGTCTTTCATAAAGTGATATTTTACAGCTCTATACGTCTTCATATCTTTATGAAAATCTAAATGATCTTGTGTAATATTAGTTAAGATTTTATGCGAAAAGTGAATACCATCTACTCTATGCTGAACAATTCCATGAGAGGATACCTCCATAACAAAGTGAGTTCCTCCACGATTAAGGTGTTCACGCATTTGTCTCTGACTATCCAACGATTCTGGCGTTGTCAAACTCGAATTAAGTGTGCCTAAACACTTACTTTTAATCCCATTTTTAATAAAAAACCCATGTATAAGAGTGCTAACCGTTGTCTTCCCATTTGTTCCAGTAACCCCTATTACTGTGAGTTTTTTAGATGGATTTTTAAATTTTTCACAGGAAAAAAAAGCCATTTCCTTACGTGTTTTATACTCCACTTTAACGGCCCCATTTTTTAAAGCTGCATCAATATAGGGTTCACCCCCTGGAAGGCAAATAAAGATATCTCCGGGCTTAATTTTACGAGAGTCAAAGCTGTGCATAATTTGAAATTATAACAAGCACTATGATATTATGCTAAGAACAAAATAATCCACATTTAAAGTGAAAGAACGGTACCCTTGGGAACAAAAGTAGATCCTCTCGTCATCGAGTATTACAAATCTAAAAATCCAGCCCTCCGGGAAGAGATTCTTATTAACTACAAACCGCTTGTTAACTACATTGCAAAAAAGTTGGCGTTCAACAGATCAGATACCGACGATTTAATGCAAATCGGATCCATAGCCATATTAAAATCTCTTGAAAGGTTTGACCCGGAGAAAAAAACCGATTTTGGAACCTTTGCTACGCCTAATATTATAGGTGAAATAAAACATTATTTTCGTGATAAAAGCCAAATTGTAAAAGTACCAAGAAAATTACAAGAACTACATTCCAAAGTAAAAAAAGCAATTAGAGACGCTCAGAAAGAAGCCAAAGTATTATCGATATCAGAGCTTGCTAAACGATTAGATCTTACAGAGGAACAAGTTCTCGAAGCCATGGAAGCAGGGCAAAATGTTAGAGTCATCTCACTTGATGCTCCAAGTTATCAATCAAATTCTGGTGGAAGCTCCGAACCAACACTTATGGACACTCTTGCCTCTAGGGATTCCGGAGATACCTATCTAAACAAGGAGACCTTAAAACAAACGATTTTAAAATTAGAGCCCCGGCAAAGACGTATTATATATTTACGATTCTATGGAAATTTGTCACAATCTGATATTGCAGACCGACTTAAACTCTCTCAAATGCATATTTCAAGGTTATTAAGTCGCGCTATCAAATCATTAGGAAAACACTTAAAAAACTTTTAACATGCTACATTTAGAAAAAAAAGATATTGAAGATTATATTATTCACAGATACGAAAATTTCTTATTAGATGAAGTCGACGTTGACCCAGAAAATAGAGACGATAATACCTTAAAAATTAATATAAAAGACAGAGACCCCTTAGGGCGAGATATTTTTTTAAAGCATATTACTGCTACTCAAAAAACTCTCATTGTACCTGCTTATATGGAAATATTAGCCCTCGGCTGCATAACGGCTACAAGAAAACTCAGTGATGATGAAATGGTCATTTTTACAGGAATTTCAAATTTCAAAAAATATGCCTCATTTAAAGAGGGTAAAACAATTTTAGGTAGAGTACTTAAACTTAGTGATAAAAAGGGCTTTTTAAAATTTAAGGGGCACCTTTGGGACGGAGATATTGCCATTGGAGAAGGCACTATGATGGCCTTTTTCACGCCTGTTGATACACAATCCGCCACAGCAAAAACAGTAGATCTCCCCCCCTTAAATATAAATAAAACAATAGATAAAACCTTATTTCCAAAATCTTCAGACATGACTGTATGCGACACACTTAGGTATATAAGTGACTCAGAATGCGTAACGACTTATACTTATCCTGACACACATCCTTTAATAAAAGGTCATTTCCCCAAAAACGCCTTGATGATGGGAATAATGTCTTGGTTAGCAGTAGAAGATGCCTTGAGCACCTTTTGTTTTGAAAAAAAACTAGCAGCAAATAAAACTCTCATTACAGATGCCTCTATTATAAAAGAAGATGGAACCCTTGTAGCGGAATTTAGAGACGTTTGTGTAGAAGGCTTATTTAAAAGCGATAAAAATCCTAACCAATGCGAAATAACTGAAACAAAAAAAGTTACATTTAGAAATATGGTAAAACCAAACGAAACAATATTCATACACTGTAAAAACATCACGATTCAATGATAGTCCTCGGGATTGACCCAGGATACGCGACAACAGGAATAGGTATTGTAGAGATTATAGGCTCCAAAATTAAATATATTCACCACGACGCTATAATAACAAAAGCCAGTAACGCCTTTCCAGATCGTCTTCTAGAAATTTCAAAACAACTAGACGATATAGTTACAACATATAAACCAGACAGCGTCGCCATCGAATCTCTATTTTTCTCAAAAAATACAAAAACGGCTATAGATGTTGCGCAAGCGAGAGGCGTCATGGTCCTCGTCTCTAAACAACACAAAAAAGAAGTATTTAATTACACGCCACCCCAAGTGAAGTCCGCCGTCTGCGGCTACGGAAGTGCTGAAAAAAAACAAGTCCAATATATGGTACAAAAGCTACTAAACCTAAATAAAATACCAAAGCCAGATGATGCTGCCGATGCTTTAGCTATTGCCATATGCCACGCTCACTCTGCTAAAATAAGAGCCTTATGATATATAGTATAGATGGACACGTAGATAGCTTATTAGATAACTCTATAATTATTAACACCTATGGTATTGGCTATGAGATTTTTGTTTCAGAATTAGTTTTAAATAAATCAACAAAGGTAGGAGATCCATTAAAACTTTATATATACCATCACATCAGAGAAGATTTAGAGGTCTTATATGGATTTTTAAACCTAGAAGATAAAAATTTTTTTAATATATTAACCTCCGTAAGTGGAGTTGGCCCTAAAGTAGCCATAAGAATACTCTCTTCAGAAACAGACTCGGTTGTAAACGCTATTGTGCAAGAAAATATAGCCTCTTTAACTAGCATTCAAGGGGTAGGGAAGAAAATGGCAGAAAGAATGATTGTAGAGCTTAAAGATAAACTTTCAAAAGTATATGACAACATTCCGTATGTTGAAGGAAAAGAAAGATTAGAATTATTATCTAAAGATACGATGAACGATACTTACCTAGCGCTTCAAACCTTAGGGTACAAAAAAGACGAAATAAAAAGAGCCATACACTCAGCCACTGAAGATCTTAAAAAAACAAATACTTTAGAAAATAAAATTAAAGTGCTTTTAAAGCACCTTTAAAACAAATTTCAATCTTAATATATGAGTTATACACAGTTTCAACACCTACATGTGTATAAGTGTGTGGATAAGTAAAATACATGCAAACTTTGATATACTTTAATCTTTAATATATATAAGATTTTGATTGTAATTAAAGTAAAATCTACAACAAAAGATGAAAATTATTTTTTAAACAACAAACTGTGGATAAGTTGTTGATAAGTAGGTATACTGAGCATCAAATGAACACTATATGGGAAAAAATTACAAGATGTCTAAAAGAAAACCTATCAGGTCCTGGTTTTCAAACATTTATGGCCTCGGCTAAGCCAATAGACTTAGATGTAAATATATTAACAGTTGAAATTCCAAACGAATTTTCTAAAGAATGGATAAGGGATAAATGCGAACCCTTACTAAGAGAAAAATTAGATAAAGACACACCAGATATAGTTTTTAACTACGTAATAAAGAAAAGAATAGAAGAAGACAGAAATAAACAACTCTCTATATTTAGACCAGAAAAAGAAAAAAAAACAGAAAACACAAAATTTAATCCAAAATATGTATTTGAAAATTTTATAGTCGGTCACAATAACAGATTTGCATATGCGGCATCTGAAGCTGTCTCAAAATCTCCAGTAAATGCCTATAACCCCCTTTTCATATATGGTAACGTGGGCCTGGGGAAAACACATCTTCTACACGCTACCGCAATAAGAATACAAGAAAAATTTCCAGAAAAAACTATAAAATTAGTCTCCTGTGAAAAATTTACAAACGATCTGATAAACTCAATAAAAGATAAAAAAGTAGAACAATTTAGAGAAAAGTATAGAACAGTAGATGTACTTATTGTAGATGATATACAATTCTTAGCAAGAAAAGAACAAACACAAGAAGAATTTTTTCATACATTCAACGATATTTATAATAATAATAAACAGCTAATATTAACCTCAGACAGGCCACCAAAAGAAATACCCACTCTAGAAGATAGATTAAGAACACGTTTTGAATGGGGATTAATTTCAGATATACAAGCACCAGAACTCGAAACACGCATAGCTATACTAAGAAAAAAAATAGAAATAAATCACTTTCAAATTTCAGATGAAATACTACATTTTATAGCGACTCAAATACCGAGTAACGTAAGAGAAATGGAAGGGGCTCTCACTCGTATAGTCGCTTATGCCTCACTTCTAGACACAGAAGTCACTCTATCTATAGCAAGTAATGTGATTAGAGATATGGTCGGTATAAAAAAAGAAAAACCATTAACATTATCTACTATTCAAAAACATGTTGCAGAATATTTTAATGTCTCTATAAGTGACTTAAGTTCAAAAACAAGAACAAAAGAAATAGCTTTTTCCCGCCAAATAGCCATGTATTTAGCCAGAGAATTAACCCCTTTATCTCTCCCTAAAATAGGAGAAGGGTTTGGTAATAGAGACCATACAACAGTAATGCATGCCTGTGATAAAATAAAATCAACACTTAAAAATGACAGCGATACAAAAAATGTTATAAATATTCTTATTTCACAAATAAAAAACGATGATTAAGCCTATGGATAAGTATGTGGATAACACCGGTAAAACTTGTGGATAAAGGTGTATAATTTTTTTTAATACACAATCAATCCACAGATATCCACAAAAGAGGTACAATTAATTTAAATACAAAAATACATAAAATAAAGACTTATCCACATATACACAGCTTATACTATGACTATGTATAATATATATATTAAATAATATTATTAAGAGAACAGTCCATTAGGAGAAAACCCATGAAATTTAAAATTAAAAGCCAAGACTTACAAAAGAGTATAAATATTGTAGAAAAAGCAGTATCTCCAAGATCTTCTTTACCGGTATTAGAAAATATATACTTTGAAATTAATGAAGGAAAACTTAAATTAAGAGGCAATGATTTAGAGATAGGTATTGAACATTCTATATCATTAGAAAATGCAGAAGCGGATGGACGTATTTTAGTTAAATCTAAAACAATTTCTAGTATTGTAGCTAAACTAAATAATCAATTTTTAGATATTAAAGTAGATGATAAAAACACATTTAAACTTCAGGGACAAAAAGTAGATTTTGATATATTAGGAACTGATGCGAGCGAATACCCTCTTTTTCCAACTATTGAAGATGGATCAAAATTAACTTTATCGATAGCTCAGTTAAAAGATTTAATTAAACATACTATATTTTCTGTTTCTTTTGATGAAACAAAACAATTTTTAAATGGAATTCTTGTTAAGAACGAAGGTGACAATCTACATTTTGTAGCTACAGATGGGTATCGATTAGCGATGAAAACTCAAAAAATTATACCCCTTGATAAAGATCTTTCCGTTATTGTGCCTCATAAAGCGGTTAATGAGCTTAATCGAATTATTCAATCTGAAAAAGATGATAAAGAGATATATATAAATATATCAGAAAATCAAATTGCATTTCAATTAGATTCTTTTTTACTCATAAGTCGTGTCATACAAGGTCAATTCCCGGATTATAAACAAGTTATCCCCCCACACTCTCAATCAGAATACCTTGTTCCACGTAAACAATTATTAGCAGCCGCAGAAAGAGCTTCTATTATTGCGTCTTCATCTAACAATGTTGTGAGATTATTATTTGAGAATAATACTGTGACTATGAAAGCTAATGCACCAGGTTTAGGTGAATTTAAAGAAGAAATTGATATTGAAAATATCAAAGGGGATAGCCCTACACGTATTGCTTTTAATATAAGGCTTGTAATGGATGTTATAAAAACAGTTGAAGCTGACCAAATTAAGATGTCGTTTAACAATGAACTTAGTCCTTGTCGTGTGGAAGAAAAAGATAATGATGATTTTATCTATATTATTATGCCTATTAGAACGAGTGAATTTCAGCAAGCGTGATACGTAAGCTGTGGATAAAAGACTTTAGAAACCTTATTGAAACAGTTGTTAACTTTGATAAAAATATATTTATTTATGGAGATAATAACAATGGAAAAACTAACTTTTTAGAAAGTTTATTCGTATTAGGGAATG
>CALLLO010000068.1 GCA_938082985.1 uncultured Candidatus Marinamargulisbacteria bacterium
AAAGTTCGGAACCAGAACATAAACATTTTCACTAAGATAGACAGAGAAATAAACCTCACCTCTACCCCTCTCCTAAAGTAGAGGGGAGTTAGTATTTAAATAGGCCGGAGTTTTATTTTTTACTTATAAAAACAAAGACGAAATAGAGCGTTTTTCGTAGTTTCTTTTTATCGCTTCAGCTAACATGGGGGATGCTGAAAGGATTTCTAGTTCTGGAAACATTTTTTCTTCTGGTATTGGCATAGAGTTAGTGCACACTACTTTCTTAAATCCTGCTGTTGATAATCGCTCTATTGCCGGGCCGGAGAAAACACCATGAGTTGTTGCTAAGTAGATATCTTGAGCGCCTAACTCTCTTAATGCTTTTAGTCCTGACGTTACTGAGCCTGCAGTGTCTACCATGTCATCGACGATGAGAAGGTTTTTGCCAGCGACATCCCCGACTACGTTTGTGATTTCAGCGACGTTATGTTCCGGGCGGGTCTTATGCATGATAGCTAATGTTGCATCGAGCTGGTCACTTAGTTTTTTAGAGAATTTAGCACGTCCCGTATCTGGGGCTACTACACAAAGATTTTGAATGTCTAGTTTTTTGAAATACTCTACAAATAATGGCATAGCCGTCAAATGGTCTACCGGTTGTGAGAAGAAACCTTGTATTTGGTCTGAATGAAGATCCATCGTCACTAAGCGGTCGAACCCTACTGCTGACATGAGGTCAGCCATGAGTCGTGAACTAATGGGCTCTCTGGGTGCTGATTTCTTATCTTGTCTCGCATATCCAAAATGTGGGATAACAACGTGAATTCTAGAGACGGAAGAACGCTTGAGAGCATCCATAATGAGGAAAAGTTCCATGTAGTCGTCGTTAGGGGTTAGGCCTATCGGCTGTATGATGTAGGCTTCTAGACCTCTGATTGATTCTTCTATACGTGCGTAGCTTTCTCCGCAGCTAAATTTTGAGAGTTGCATTTTAGCAACTTCAATACCCAAATGACTGGCAATTTCTTGGGCCAATTGAGGGTGGGATGACCCAGAAAATAAACGCATATTTGAGAATTTTTGTTGGTTCATGGGTGGATTATACTGAGGCTTAAATGGTGCGTCAAACTATTTTTTGAGAAAGAACTCAACGAAGACTTTTTCGCTCGAGTTGAAGGTCTCATTATTAATATCTATACGTAATTTTTCGCAGCTAATCGTATCTTTATTTTTCTTTTTCACCTCCACTTTCCCAGTCAAAAGAATGAGCCCCTCTTTATCTAAAAATTCGAGACGATTGGCACGAATAACCTTGTCTTTTTGTGTAATGATAACGGACCCTAATAAACGAAGGACTCGAGACTTAGCGTCGAAGGTGAGCTTATCTGTTTGAATTGTAATGGGCTCGTAGACGCTTTTTTGGAGATCTTCATTTTCAAACAAAAGCTGTTCTTCTTTGAGAAGCCAATCTATGGAATTCGCTTGGATCTTTACATGACCTTGCATAAGGTAAAACTTGGCTTCTTTATTATAAAAGACTTGGTCAGCTGATATTTTTTTCTGTCCGTGGGACATGACTACTTGGCCGTTAATAGTAACGAGGGTATTCTCCTTTGGGTTGGTATAGAGCATGGTTTTAGCACTGAGATAAAGGGTTTCTGAACGAAATTGACGTTCACGCTCGTCGAGGTTTTCGTCGGAGGTTGGGACGCCTAAACGTTGAGCCTTTATGTTCTGCATTGTGGCTAAATCTTGGTCTATCATGATTGTGAGACGGTTGCCGGTGACGTTAAATTCATCCGATGTCATGTAGAAAAAACCATCTACAGTAGCGATGTTACTGTTGTTGTCTATTTCTACCGAGCGTTGGGGATGGATAGTGTAAAATTCTTGCTGCATTTTTACATCTTTGAATATATATGTTTTTTTAGATTTGCCGAAATATCTTAATTCCCCGGCTGATATATTTACGGCTTTTTTTGAATTTGGATCGTTTTGGCGCAGGAAGCTGGCGTAGATATTGTCATAGGCGGAAACGGTCTTTGTTTTAGAATTAACGCGCACTTTATTAGCGGAAAGATTTTGGACGGACACCTTTCCTTTATTGTCATAGAGAAGGCCTTGAGAAACACCGTCTGCTCGAAAGAGGTATTTACTGCGACCGGCCCAAATATAGTCTGCGGTGAGCTGCCAGCTGAGTACCCCGTCGGTAAAACCGTTAAGTTGGGACCCTTTAATCTCCACTACGCGACTACGGCTGTCTCTGATTATTTTTTCTTTGGAGTCGCTTATCGCTGCATAAATAAACAACAAAAGGAGGAGTGTGGAGATAAATATAAGGGTATATTTTAAAATTTTATTCATAGTACTCTCACGGGTGATCTAGGTATTATAAAATGCTATACTTGTGAATACAATGAAATCCCGATATTTATCCCTGTTTATTCTGTTATTCTCCACGCTTATTTTAGCTACACCTCGCCATGTAGAAAATCAACTTATTTATCGGACTAAGGATCCTGGATTTTTTGCTAGAATTCTGGGATCTGGGCGTTCAGCGAGTGTTATTATTGGGGCTAAAGGGGGGCAAAAGAAACAACTCTCTTTAGGTAAACCCTCTACGCTTTCTTTATCTTCAAGATCGTCAGATAACACGGACACGTACCTATGGGATCTTCCGGAAGGCACTGACTTAGACTTGGCAGAAGAAGAGTTATTGAAGGGAAGCAATGTCGGGTGGGTTCAGAAAAATTATCTATATGAGCTCACCTATATTCCTGACGATACGGATATAGCTAAGCAATGGTATTTGGATTCAGTTAATGCATATGGCGCTTGGGACTATACGACTGGAAGTGAGGATGTTGTGATTGCGATTATTGATTCGGGGGTTCAACTAGATCATCCAGATTTAGTAGGAAATCTTTGGACAAACCCTTTGATTAACTCAGGCGTGGATAGTGACGGGAACGAGTATGACCAGGATCTGAATGGCTGGGATTTTGGGGATAATGATAATAACCCTAGTGATAGTTATAACCATGGAACTTCTGTAGCTGGAATGGCTGCGGCTCAAACGGATAATGGAACGGGAATTGCTGGAATAGCCTTTCAAGCTACGATACTGCCTGTAAAGGTAATGAACAAAAATTTGGAAATGACCTCATTAACGATCTCAAGCGGCGTACATTATGCGATAGAAAAAGCTGTTGATGTGATTAATCTGAGCTTGGGTGGCGCCATTTCGGGCGATTATCTTATGGCAAAAAGTATAGCGGCTGCAATTGAAGCGGATATAATAGTTGTGGCTGCTGCAGGAAATGTAAGTGGAGGCGATTCCTCCAATATAGATGATATAGGATATGTCCCGGCGACATACCCAGATGTATTAACCGTAAGTGGTTCTGATGATTCAGGTAACTTTGATGCAGAGCTTAGTTACTACGGGGAAAGCGTAGATATTATGGCACCAGGTAGGTCTGTCTATACAACAAGTTATGAGGCGTCATATGTAGTGACCAGCGGAACCTCGTTTTCTTCACCTTTAGTGGCTGGAGCTGCCGCTTTATTGAAAGCTTATTCTCCTGGAGCTTCAAGAGCTGAGATTGTCTCAGCCCTAACCCTTTCAGCGACAGATAAAGGGCCTAATGGCTACGACATTTATAGTGGTTACGGCTTATTAAATATCGAAAAGGCGTTAAGCTATATAGACCATGGCCCTATCATTAAGTTTGATGCGGCTTTGAGTACGTATTTTTCTAGAGACAAAGCTATTGATGTGTCCATAACGGATACTCAAGGTGTGAGTGAAAACAGCCTAGAAATGTCTGCGCAACTAAGTGGTAGTTCTACGGTAACGAGTCTTAATATTACGGATGACAGCTTAAGTTTTAACGGAGAGACCTTAACACTCGCAGCTTCATTTTTAGACACATTACCTGATCCGGCTGGCACTGTTATATTTAAAGTAAAAGCGGCGGATATTTCTGGAGAAATTAGTGAAAAGACACTAACCCTAACCGAGTTGTCGAGTTTTAAACTTTTTGGCCCTTACGGATCGAACTCCCCTATTCTTAATGCCCCAAATCCGTTTGATCCGACTCAGGAAAAAACATATTTTAGTTTTGAAATGACTCAGGAAGCAGATATTGAAATTGACCTGTATGCCTTAAATTTACACCGCGTGCAGAGTATATACAATGGGACTTTAGCGGCGGGATATCATGATGACTTATATTGGAATGGAAGGGATGAGTCTGGAGATATAGTCCCGAATGGCGTGTATATTTTAATCGCCAAAGCTGAGTGTGACGGAGAAACAATAATAAAACGCCAACGCGTGGCGGTGCTAAGAAAATAAGCTATCCTTTTTAAAAAAATTGATAAACTTAATATAAATACAACTAGGAATAATTACGCACCAATCTTTCTGTAAATTCAGTTTCAAAAAGTAGATTAATGAGTTAAATCATGTTTGTTAAACAACTTCCTTTGAGTCGGTCAATCCTCATGAAATTCAAGAGCAACAGCAGACAGATCCCGAAGGCAAGACGCTTCACTGGAGACTGACAAATAGCCCTGATATCTTGAGCAATTTGAGATAAATGGAATTGACATCGCTACCACTCGATACCGGGAAACACAGCAGTAACAACCCCAGCTTTTGATAACACTGAAAAAGTAGAATGGGGTCAGATCGAACGTAGATCTACTATAGATCCTAACTAACTAGTAAAGTAAACGATACATGACATAGGCGTCGTTTACGCGTCGCATGTAGTCTCTGAGTTCTGGGTAATCGGCAAAGGCGATGGCTTTGTCGTAGGAGTCTACTGAACCTTTTTCTTTCATGCTTATCGCTGCTTCTCGACTATGATGAAATTCGGCAAGGGTGAGATAGATATTGCCTTCATGCCGTTTAAGCATTGCGGAGAGGTATGAGGCGCCTAACTTAATGTTTCTACGTGAGTCGAAGAGGGTTTTTGTACTGTCCCATCTTTCACCCTCTTGCATAGCTAACGCTCTACCGTGTCTAGCAGGAAGTCTGAGGAGACCATATCGCTCGAAACCGCCCGAAGATTTGGCTGCAAACTGGCTCTCTTCTCTCATTATGGCCAGGAGGAGATAGGGGTCGACTCTGTAGCGTGCGGCGTAACGTGAGATGTCTTTCCAATAGTAGCGAGGATACAGGCTTTTAGCCATTTTCTGAGAAATAGGCTGGTCTTTCTTTTGGAATCTTAAAACATAATTAGAGGCTGTATCTATCCCCCTAGTTATTTGTTTTTTTTGTGTGTATATCTCTAATAACGCGTCCACTTCGTCCGACGACACGTGCCCGATTTGGCTTAGTTTATGTTTAAGCTCATCTTCAAAACGATCGGCTATTCCGTGCTCAGTCATCCACAAAAGTCGGCTTTCTAACAGGGTGCTTTGGGAACTCTGATCTAGCGATTCTATTAAGGTTTTACTGAAGTAACTAACAGGATGCATAGCCATATCTTCTTGTGTTTTATACATACCGAGTATCGCGGCTCTAGCTTTAGGCTGTGTAAACGCGTCACTTAAAAAAGAGGGGCCGGAGAAGCTAACTGACACCTGTTCTTTCCATGCTTCTTCCCAAAGATATTCTTTGTAGTAGTAACTGTTTGAATAGACTCTCTCGAGAAAATATTTTTTTTTGTTATAATCCTTAAAATCCCCCGCTTGGCTATACAATTTTAGGAGACGAACGTGAACGTGACCATCTCTGCTACTTTTCTTTTTAGGCTTAGACGCTCTATCAAATACTGATTTAGCTTTTTTTATGTCCCCTGTTTCTTCATACGCTACTCCGAGATAATAAAGAGCTTTGGATTGTTCACTTTGGCTGTATCGGCTGAGATCTATACTGTGGCGAAATTTGGGAATGGCAAAGGCATATTGAAATTGGTTGATATGAAGAAGACCGTATAGAAACTCTAATGTCGCTTGTTGGTCTCTGCTGAGTGTCTCTTCTTCTAGTCGTTGTATGAGGGTATAGGCTCTTTTGTAAGACTGATTATAAATAAGGTTTTGAAGGTAACTTAGCCTTTTTTCTAGGGTATTGAGAGCATCAAAAATATCGATATTCGTGTTAAAACTTCGTTTAATTTTATCTAAAAGTTTAAAGTCTATGTCCGCGTCTCGGTATTGGCTAATATACTCCCCGTACCAGGTAAGCGTTTTTACCGCATCTTTTTGTTTGAGGCTTGTTTCGATGAGGAGTTCGAGGACTCTTTTTTTGATAACTGACTCATAGGACAGTAAGTTAAGCGCTCTACGTTCCGCTTCTTTTACGTCTCTATGCACATAATAAATGGCTAGATCGACACGAGATAAGCTGCGGATAAAAAAATTAACGTTCCAATACATCATGTCGTCAAAAATACGTTGTGCCTTTTTGGTATCTTCGGCTTTTAGAGCGGCGTTAAAGTCTATGTAATGTTGGTAGTCTTTGGCGTAGGAGTCTGTAGGGGAAAGAGAGAGTGGAGACGCCACAATGGACGTCCCTAAAACTAGCAGTACTAAGCATGAGTGTAAGAACTGCATGGCTGTCATCTTAGTGTCTAAAGTGACGGATTCCTGTCATGGCCATAGAGATGTTATGTTCGTCACAGGCCTCTATGGATTCTGGGTCTCGTTTCGAGCCCCCTGGTTGGATAATCCCTGAGATACCCGCTTTAGCTGCTAACTCAACCGAGTCTTTGAATGGAAAAAAAGCATCGGATGCGAGTACCGCCCCTTTCGCGTTAATACCAGCTTTCTTAAGTGCAATTTCTACGGCTTCAACACGGCTCATCTGACCGGCTCCAACACCCAAAGCGACACCGTCCTTAGCGACAAGGATCGCGTTGGATTTAACGTATTTGACAAGTTTAAAAGCGAAGAGGAGGTCGTTGATTTCTTTTTTGGAGGACTTTTTCTTTGTCACAAAGTTAAGTTCTTCTTCAGTTACTGTGTGACTATCTGGGCTTTGAACAAGGAAACCGCCGTCAACATATTTAAAGAAATGTCCTTTTTCTAGACTGTTCATATCTCTAAGTTCGATAAGTCGGATAGACGGTTTTTTACTGAGGATTTCTAAAGCTTCAGATTCAAAACTAGGCGCGATAACCGCTTCTACAAAAGTCCCTGAAATCGCTGTAGCTGTTTTAAGATCTACCTCTCTGTTGAGCCCTACGATAGATCCGAAGGCGGATATAGGATCGCAATCATGCGCTTTCGTGTAAGCTTCAGCAATACTATCGCCGATGGCCGCCCCACATGGGTTGGTATGCTTAATTATCGCTGCTCCTGGAATATCAAACTCTTTGACTATAAGCGCGGCGGCTTCAAGATCTACGATGTTATTGTAGGAGAGTTCTTTTCCATGCAGTTGTTTCATATTATTTAATCCTGAGCCTTGGTCCAGAGAATAAAAAGCAGCATTTTGGTGTGGGTTTTCTCCATATCTAAGATCTGCTGTTTTTGTCAGCATAGGAGAAAAAATACGAGGAAAACCTTCGTCCCCAGAAATTTTATTAGTTAAATAGGTAGAAATAATCGTGTCGTAGCGAGCCGTGTGAGTGAAGGCCTCGCACGCTAGTTCTGCTCTTGTGATATCACATAGCGTTCCTTTTCTATCTTTTAGTTCTATTATAATTCTGTCGTAGTTGGACGGGTCGACGACGACGCCAACGGATTGGTAGTTTTTGGACGCTGAACGGATCATGGAAGGGCCACCGATGTCGATATTTTCGATAGCTTCTTCTAGCGCTACACCCTCTTTAGCAATCGTCTTTTCAAAGGGATATAAATTTACAACAACAAGATCAATAAGGTCGATGCCGTGTTCTTTACAGGTATCCATATGAATAGGATTGTCTCTGACAGACAGGAGGCCACCATGAATGTTTGGATGGAGTGTTTTGACTCGGCCGTCTAACATTTCTGGGAATTTGGTCACATCGTCTATAGGCATAACAGCAACGCCATTTTCTTTAAGCACTTTGAATGTCCCACCTGTAGAGATTATCTCGAAGTTGAGCTTTTCTAATTCTTTAGCAAAAACAACGATACCCTCTTTGTCTGATACGCTAATAAGTGCGCGGAACTTTCTTTTTTCTGTCATAATATCTCCTCTACTTTTCCATTTTTCATTCTAATCTTTCCTGTCGCATACGCCTGAATAACTTCAGGGTACAACCGATGTTCTTGTTCTAATATGCGTGCCGATAAACTCTCTGTACTGTCTGACTGTAAAACAGAGACACGGGCTTGTTTTATAATCGGGCCTCCATCGAGTGTATTATCTACAAAATGGACACTACACCCGGCTTCTTTTACCCCAGCATCTAGTGCCTGTTTCTGAGCATTTAATCCTTTGAAATCTGGCAGCAAGGAAGGATGAATATTTATTAGTTTATTGTCATATGACGCTATAAACC
>CALLLO010000069.1 GCA_938082985.1 uncultured Candidatus Marinamargulisbacteria bacterium
TGCATCAGTTTGGATCCCTCTACGTTGTGCCAGAGAGATATTAGAACGTCGTCTGACCTCTCAACTTTTTCTTTGAAGAAGTTTCCGTCCCCTCTGCATTTCCTCCAATACCCAGGTTTCCCATTCTTGCTATCCCTTGTCTTACGGAAGCATTGACTTTCTTCCAGTTTTATTTCTTCTCCTGCCAGTAGCATCATATTTTCTCGTGGGTCTTTTCCTACCTCGCCTTTTTTGAATACCTTTAATTTTTCCATAGAATTTTTAGAAAATAGAATTAAACCAAGTGTTATCAATGTCCAAAATATCAAATCAGTTCTAGTAGATAAATGAGTATTAAATCCCCCAAATTTAATATCGAAATTAGATAAAAAATAAAAATTATTAGAAAAAAATAGGGGTAAGACAATATTATCCAAACTAAAGATAGCTCTTAAAAGGATAACCGCAAATTCCCACTCTTGTGCCCTAAAAAACACGTAAGTAATATTAATAAAGTTAAAAGTAATGAGCCAAGCTAACCAAGTCCAAAGTTTAAAACCTAATTTTCGCCAAGCTTTGTTGATAACTAATGCGAGTCCATGAAGAAAGCCCCAAAATACAAAAGTTCAGCTAGCGCCGTGCCAAATACCTCCAATAATAAACGTAGCCGTTAGATTGGTGTTCGTTCTAAATTCTCTATGTCTATTTCCACCAAGAGGAATATACACATACTCTTTTAAAAACCGACTAAGTGTCATGTGCCACCTCCTCCAAAAGTCCTGAATGTCCCTTGCTTTATAGTGGCTATTAAAGTTCATAGGTAGTTTTATATTAAACAATAGAGCTAAACCAATAGCCATGTCCGTATAGCCGCTAAAATCAAAATACAACTGAAAGGTATAAAAAAAGGATGTAGCCCAAGCCTCAAAAAGATTTAGTACACGGATCGATTCAACCCCCGCATTACCCAAAATAGAAAATGTGTCTGCAATAATAACTTTTTTAAATAAGCCAATAGAGAAGACAAAAAGCCCCATTACTATATATCTATAATTTTTCACTTTATTTCTTGTTTTAGAAAACTGACGCAACACCTCTTTATGATGGACAATTGGGCCTGCAATTAGTTGAGGAAAAAAAGTTACAAACAAAGCATAATTCAAAAAATTATACTCGTTTGTTTCTCTTCTGTAACTATGTACTAAATATGCTATTTGTTGGAAAGTAAAAAAAGATATAGCTAAGGGCAAGGCTAACTCTAATGTAGGCGTATTCCCATTCGTAAGTAAATTAATATTTTCTATAAAAAAATCTATATATTTGAAATAACAAAGCAACGCTATGTTTGATGTTACTCCAAAGGTTAGTATCGATTTCTTAGAAAACCAAAGCCTCTCTTCAGTGTTAAGGTAGTGCCCAATACTATACTTAAAAAGCATGGATGATAATATAATCGGTAAGTAACTTATATCCCACCAACTATAGAAAAACAAACTACTAACTACTAAAAAGCCTTTTGATGCTTTCGTAAGGTTTTTATGATTTAAATAAAAATATATAAAAGTGGTTATGGGAAGAAAAAAAATATAAATGCATAACTATTAAATAGCAAAATTTTTTCCTCATGGACCTTAGTTATATATGAACTAGAAACCCTTATCTAGTGTAGAGTAAAATTTTTTAATATCCAAATTGATTAATTTAATCTGACTAAATTGATTGTTTAAAAAATTAAGAGTGACTATCTTTCTCTCATGCAAAGTGTACTTAAAGTTTTTTCAAAATGAATAGATTTGGGATATCGGAGTCTCAATATCAGCTTCGGCTTTGATCGAGCATATTGGTATTTATGGCGTCAGTCTTTAATCGTAGCTTTCATTTCCTTTCGGAATCTCGTACACTTATATGTCAATGAAAACATTAGCAGCTTCTCTAAAAGAGTATTTTGGATTTAACACCTTTAGGCCCCACCAAGAAGACATTGTAAAGTCGATTATGTTGGGCGAAGACGTTGTGGCTATTTTACCTACGGGTTCGGGGAAATCCTTGTGCTATCAATTGCCGGCTGTGATTAATGACGGCACGGCGATTGTTATTTCTCCTCTCATATCTTTGATGCAAGACCAAGTGCTTCAGTTAACAAAGATGGGTATCGCCGCGGAGTGTATTAACAGCATGAACAAGGCGGGCGAGTCTGCGATGATTATGCATGAGTTTGATGCCTTTAAACTTATTTATATCGCGCCTGAAAGATTGAGCACCCCTGGCTTTGTGGACGAGTTGAAGCGTAAAAAAATCTCGCTGTTTGTTATCGACGAAGCGCATTGTATTTCACAGTGGGGCCATTCCTTTCGACCTGAGTATCGTCAGCTGACTCGACTTAAAGATGAATTTCCAGACGTACCCATTGCGTCTTTTACGGCTACGGCGACAAACGATGTTGAAAAAGATATAAGTTCTCAACTTAAACTGAGAGCACCTATCCATATTAAAGGAAGCTTTGATAGGGATAACCTCCTCCTTAAAATTCATGAAAAAACGGATTATAAAACCCAGTTGAACGAGTGTTTGAGTCGACATAAGGGTGAGTCGGGCATTATATATTGTTCGACCCGAAAAAAGGTAGACACGGTATATGAAATGCTGGAAAAGCGTGGCTGGAACGTAGATAAATATCATGCGGGACTATCAGATGTATCTAGACAGAAAGCATTAGAAAATTTTATTCATGAAGAAACAGATGTGATTGTGGCTACCGTGGCCTTTGGGATGGGGATTAATAAACCTAATGTTCGCTTTGTATTCCATACGGATATGCCACAAAATATTGAAAATTATTACCAAGAAATTGGACGTGCGGGACGGGATGGTTTACCTGCTGAATGTGTGATGTTATTTTCTTTGCGAGATATTATTATGCAGAAGAAATTTTTAGACGATATCCCTAACCCGAGCATACGTATTCATCAAAAAAGAAAAAGCGACCAACTCCTGGCCATGGCAAACTCAATTGAGTGTAGACGAAAAGACCTTTTAAGTTATTTTGGAGAGGTGTATGAAAAACGGTGTGAGAACTGTGATAACTGCCTAGATGACGTGGAGCAAATGGATGGGACGATTATTGCACAGAAGATTTTGTCTTGTGTCTATCGTCTTCACCAAAGCTTTGGGATGACGTATGTTATGGACGTTTTGAAGGGGAGTCAGAATAAAGCTGTGTTACAAAGGCGTCATGACCAATTATCTACTTACGCGCTACTTAAAGACTGTTCTAAACATGAGATTAGACATTATATGTTGTCATTGATAAATCAAGGGTATTTGTTTGTGACAGATGGTGAGTATCCTATTCTTAATTTGACGGAGAAGTCGAAAGAGATTTTGTATGAGAAAAAAGAGGTATTCTTTAGAAATCAGATTGTGAAAGGGAAGAACGAGGGAAGCGTGAAGAAAGGGCGCTCTGTGATTCATATAGACGAGTCTGACCAGCCTTTGTATATGAAATTGAAAGAATTGAGAAAAAACATTGCGGATAAGCAGAATGTTCCGCCTTATTTTATTTTTAACGATAAGACCCTTATGGAAATAGCCCATGTAAAACCAAGCAATGATGACGCTCTGTTGTTGATAAATGGGGTGGGCGAGCAGAAGTTGAGGAAATATGGCGAGTTGTTTTTGTTGATTGTTAGGCAGTTCGGCTAGACTATATAATATATAAGGAGAGTGTTATGACTTCAATCCACTATGAGCATTTTTTTAACGCATCAACAGACTTACAATGTGTGTTGGATGAGAACGGAATTATTATGAAAATTAATCATGCGGGATGTCATGTTTTGGGCTTTTCTGAAAAGGAATTACAGACTAAGTCTTTACTCTCTTTGGTATTTGAAGAAGATCTCAACGCTATACAAGAGCTACTCAGAAATATAAAACTGGAGGCCTCTTTTACTGGTATTGAGGCTCGGTTAATCAGTAAATCGAGGACTATCGTTCCTCTCACATGGACCGGTTTAAAAGAAGATTCTTATATCTATCTCTTTGCACGAGATAAAACGCGACTAATCGAAGTGTCTAAGAAAGCAGAAGATCAGGCTAGCTTGATTGCTTTTATCACAAATAATGTGCCTATTCTTATTTCGTATATAGATAAAAACGAATGTTATAGGTATGTAAATAATAATTATTATACGTGGTACAAAAAAGACCCAGATTCGATTATTGGAAAATCTATAAAAGAGGTTTTGGGAGCAGATAATTATAGTAATGTGGACCTGTATGTAAAAAGAGCTTTGGCTGGGGAAATGGTAAACTACGAGTTGTCTAAGGTGAGTGTGAACAGTAATAAATCTCGTGATTTTTATGTTACATATATACCGGATGTAGCAAATGATTCTACAGTGAGGGGGTTTTTTGCTTTAATTAATGATATTACGGAGATTAAATCCAAAGAATATGAATTAGAAGTATATACAAAAATTTTGGAAAAACAATCTCAAGAATTTAAAAATGCTAAAATTATGGCGGACCATTCTAATAAAGTTAAATCAGAGTTTTTGGCTAATGTGTCGCATGAATTACGAACACCCTTAAATACCATAATTATTTTATCGGATTTATTATTTGAAAATAAGTATAAGAATTTAAATGAGAAGCAACTGGAATATTCTCAATTGATACAAGAATCGGGAAAAGAATTGTTATTTTTAATTAATGATTTATTAGATTTAGCTAAAATTGAATCTGGAAAATATGAAGTAGTAGAGGACTGGTTTAATATAAATGATTTTATAGAGGGGATTTGTACAAACTATAAGATTAAGGCAAAAACAAAAGGCTTAGCTTTTAGATTCACGAATAAGGTTGATGTCCATACCTTGGTGTATTCGGATAAACAAAAAATAAAACAAATCACCAACAATTTTCTTTCAAATGGGATTAAATTTACTAAGAAAGGCGGAGTGGCTCTAGATATAAAGCTTGTGGATGATGATGGTATGGCTTATCTTGTTTTGGCTGTGACGGATACGGGAAAAGGAATAGCGGAGGATAAAGTTGAGCATATTTTTGAACCTTTTCGGCAAGAGGATAATTCTATTAGTAGACAGTATGGTGGAACGGGACTCGGCTTGGCGATTTGTTCTCAATTCACGGATGTGTTGAAAGGTAAGCTGCGAGTGGAAAGTGTTTTAAATTCGGGAACTGTCTTTACCCTAAAAATTCCTGTAGAAGTGAAAATCCAAGACTAAGGTCTAATAAAGCTTTACCTTTTTTAAAAAATATTTATATGTTTCTTGCTGAGCCTTAAGCATTTTGTTGTCAGAGCTTAGGGCTAGAAGGTTTTCAATTTTTTTAATAAAAATTTTGCTATCAATAGGTTTAAACATATAGTCTATAGCACCTATATTTAATCCTTTTAAGACTGAGTCGGAATCTTGATATTTAGCGGTAAGAAATATAAGAGGAATGTCTTTATTTTTTTCATCGCCGTAAATTTTTTGTGCGAGCTGAAACCCATCTATTTCAGGCATTTGAATATCTAAGATGAGTAAATCAATGTCGTGTTTATCTAAGATGGCAAATGCGTCGTTTGGCGACGAGATAGCGTGTATGACATACTCTTTATCAAGTAATAACTCTTTTACAAGATAAAGATTTCTAATGTTGTCGTCTACAACGAGTATGTTTACTTCTGAGGTTTTCATCTTTTAGAGTATAGCATGTTGAGTTTAGTCGCTTACCATCGGAGCGTTGTCCATAACAGCACCTGTACTTGCACTTAAGACGTGTTTGCTATATCGCCCTAACCAGCCTCGTTTGATGGGGGGGTCGAATGGCGGTAGTGCGTCGAGTCTTTGTTGTATCTCTTCAGCTGAAAGTCTGACGTTGAGCGTTCGTTTGTGGGCGTCGATCTGGATAATGTCGTCCTCTTGAATCGCAGCAATAGGACCGTGAGCGGCAGCTTCTGGCGACATATGGCCGATAGATAACCCGCGTGTTCCTCCAGAAAATCGGCCGTCTGTAATGAGGGCAGCTTTGGTGCCTCGGCCTTTGAGCGCTGAGGTGGGAGAGAGCATCTCTTGCATGCCAGGCCCGCCTTTTGGACCTTCATATCGGATCACGACAACGTCACCATGTTTGACGTCGCCTTTAAGAATAGAGCTCAGAGCTGTCTCTTGAGAGTTGTAGCATTTTGCAGGGCCTTCGAAAACCATCATATCGTCTTCGACACCTGCGGTTTTAACGACAGATCCTTCTGGTGCAATGTTTCCATATAATATAGCTAATCCACCTACCTCAGAAAAGGCATTCTCGCCGATGCGAATAATGTCACCATCGGCATCTGGAGCCGCGTCAATTTGGGTTCGGAGACTTCCTGTACACGTTTGTAAATCAGGATTAAACCCGTGGCCTTCATGCGTCATAATCGCTTTAAGAATTGCGGGTATACCACCTACACGGTTCACATCTTCAACATGAATATCCGGTCTTGAAGGGGATACTTTACAGACATTTGGGGTAATGTCCGAGAGCTCGTTAATACGCTCGAGAGGATAATGGATACTCGCTTCTCTGGCTAATGCTAAAGTGTGAAGGACAGTGTTTGTGGATCCTCCCATAGCGAGATCTAAGATGAAGGCATTGTCGATGGAGCCTTTGCTTAGGATGTCGGAGGGACGAATGTTGTTCTCTAACAAGAAACCGATTTGGTCGGCTATTTGGGTGAAGAGCGCAACACGATCTGGGTTGATTTCCCATGTGTTTTTAGATTTATCAATCCAACGAGCCGCGGGGATAGACCCGTTTCCTGGCAACGCGAGTCCTAAAACTTCAGCGAGACAGTTCATGGAGTTTGCGGTGAACATACCGGCACAACTGCCACAGGTTCGGCATGCTTTTTCTGCAATTTTGATTAACTCGGTTTCTGTGATTTTGCCAGCGGCTTCTTGGCCTACACCTTCGAAGACGGTTACGAGATCAGAATGGTCTGCGCCGGCTAACATGGGGCCTCCGCTAACGTAGATAGAGGGGATGTCGAGTCTGGCCATAGCGTTTAGCATACCTGGAACGATCTTGTCGCAGTTGCCGATACCAATCCAAGCGTCACATGGATGTGCGCCGACCATGGTTTCGATTTGGTCTGTGATAAGTTCTCTAGATGGGAGTGAATATTTCATGCCAAAGTGACCCATTGCGATACCATCGTCAACACACCCACCTACATTGGCGTACCAGACGTTATAACCACGGTCTTTGAGTAGACCAACGAGGCGTTCTCCTAGAACGTTGAGATGAGCGTGACCGGGTATTTGGGTGGTGTAGGAATTGATAACAGTGATGAAAGGTTTGTCTCTGTCTGAGACTTGTTGGATAACCCCAGCGGCTATCATGAGAGCTGCAGCGCCTAACATGTGGTTGCCCTCAGCGACAATACGACTACCTTGTTCTTGAATTCTTTTGAATCCTTCGTTTATGGCTTTTGGCATGCTGAGCTCCTTTGATTTTTGACTGTATTTATTTAATGTTTATAGAGTATTTATGATACTACGCAGGGGTAGTTTTAACCAATAGGCCTAAGCAAGGAGTGTTAGGGAACATGACACGACGGGTATTTTTTACTATCATTGAGCCTCTAAGTAATAATCTAAACGGAGCTGAGACATATGAGTACACAAGAAAACGTAGAAAAAAAAGGTAAGATTAGTATTCACACGGAGAATATTTTTCCTATTATCAAAAAATGGTTGTATTCTGACCATGAGATTTTTTTAAGAGAACTTATTTCTAATGGCTTTGATGCTATTACTAAACTTCAAAAACTTTCTGTTCAAGAAAGTATTGACGGGGTTGTTGATCCTAAAATTAATGTTCAGGTGGATAAAGACAAGAAGACTGTAACGTTTTCGGATACTGGTTTGGGGCTAGATGCGGAAGAAGTAGAAAAATATATCGCTCAGGTGGCTTTTTCTAGTGCGGAAGAGTTTGTTGAGAAATTTAAAGACCAAGATGATAAAGATTCGATTATTGGTCGTTTTGGATTAGGGTTTTATTCTGCTTTTATGGTGGCGGATAAAGTGGAGATCTTGTCAAAATCGTATAGGAAAGATGCGACGGCTATTTTATGGGCGTGTGACGGAAGTACGGATTATACGATAGTGGATGCTGAAAGAGCTGAGATTGGTACGGATATTATTTTGCATATCAATGACGATAGTAGTGAGTATTTAGAAGACGCACGTATTCAGACTTTGGTGAAGAAGTATATGAATTTTTTACCGGTTGAAGTGCAGGTTAATGGCGTGAAGGCTAACGATGATGCGCCTTTGTGGGTGAAGATGCCAGCGGATACAAAAGAAGAAGACTATAAGAGCTTTTATCAAAAAATGTTCCCGTTTAGCGAAGAGCCTTTGTTTTGGATTCACCTTAATATTGATTACCCGTTTAACTTAAAAGGGATTTTGTTTTTCCCTAAAGTTATGCATGAGTTGGATGCGACTAAAGGGCAGGTGAAACTTTTCTGTAAGCAGGTCTTCGTTTCTGATAATTCTAAAGAAGTTATTCCTGAATTTCTAACCTTACTCCAAGGCGCTATTGACTGTCCGGATATCCCCTTAAACGTCTCTAGAAGTTATCTTCAAAACGATCCGTATGTCCAAAAAATATCTAAGCATATTATTAAAAAAGTGGCGGATAAATTAACGAGTTTATATAAGAAAGATAAAGAAGATTTTGTAAAAATTTGGGACGATATTAGCCCCTTCGTTAAATATGGCATGATGCAGAGCGATGATTTTTATCAGAAGGTGAAAGATATTGTCTTGTTTGAATCTTCTACGGGTGAGACTACGAGCCTTCCTGATTATTTAGAAAGAAATAAAGAAAAGAACGAAAATAAAGTGTTGTATTGTGCGGATAAAGCGGGGCAGGCGACGTATGTACAGATGTGTAAGGACCAAGGTCTGGAAGTTGTGTATTTGCATACGATGATTGATACGCATTTTATCCAATTTTTGGAGTCTAAAAATGCTGATGTTAAGTATGTGGCTGTGGATTCTGAAGTGTCGGATACTCTCGTCGATGATGGTACTGAAGTGAAAGCGGACGGCTTGGTTGAACGTTTTAAAAAGGCGATTGGAAACGAGACGGTGACGGTTGAAGCGAAGGCTTTGAAGAGTGACTCTGTGTCGGGGATGATGTTGGAGTCTGAGATGACGAAACGTATGAAGACGATGAGCCACTTTATGAAAGGTGCTCAGATGCCTGGTATGGATGCTCAGAGCTTGGTGATTAATGTTAATAGTCCCTTGGTTAAAGCTGTTGAAGCTGAAACCGATGAGGCTAAGGCAGCTGAGTTGTGTCTGCATGTGTATGACTTAGCAAGATTGTCTAAGCAGCAATTATCAGGTGAGGATCTGCAGGCCTTTATTGCTCGATCTAATGCCTTGTTGAGTAAGTAGCAGAGACACCCCCCTTCTCCCAAAGGAGAGGGGTGTTTGTCCGTTGGTTTTCTTTAAAAGAGGTTCCACAGGTGTTGCATGACGGGGCCGAAGAGGTGGTCTTGTTTGCAGACTTTTCTGAAGTGAATATTTTTGGTGTGGGTCTTGTCTAAGGGATGAAAGCGATGGTCAATCGTGTGATCGGGCAGGTATCCCCAGCCAAAACCTTCTTGGATGAGTTGTTTTTTTGTGTGCATATCTGTGACGAGCCATTGTTTTGCGAGTGTGAAAATACCGTGGTCTTTTGTGGGTATCTTACCTGAGCTTTTAAGTGTTATTTGTGGATACTCTGCAAAGTCTTGAATGGAGGCGCTTGATGTGGAGGCTAAGGGGTGTGTCGTTGCACAAACGAGGACCATGTCCATGTCGTAACAGCGGCTTTCTTTGATATTTATATCGTCGACGTGTTGTTCTGAAATGGCGAAGTCGACGTCTTTTTTTTTAACTTTGTTAAGGCCGTCTAGGGTGTCTATCGATACTGAAAAGACGGTGTCTGGAAACTGGGTTTGGATGGATTTTAGTTTTTCTGTGAAATCGTGGAGAGGATATAGCGATGAGATGCTCAGAGCGAGTTGCGCTTCGATTCCTTGTTTAAGGGAAAGTTTGAAGCTATCTAGGTCTTGGGCATGTTTGAGTAGGGTGAGTGCTTTTTGAAAGTATCGTTTACCATCTGGCGTGAGGGTAGCCCTGTAAGCTGAGCGATCAAAGAGTGCAACCCCAAGGTATGTTTCTAAGCTTTTTACATGGTATGACAGAACAGGTTGTGCTTTTGAGAGTGCTTTGGCTGCCGCTCTGAAGCTACCTTCTTGAACAATGGTTGTGAAGCTTTGTAGTACGTTTAGATCTATCATGATCTATATTTTATATCATGTTTATGTGAAATTGATATTATTTTTTTATTATAAACGAAGCTAGAGTAGGAGGGTATTAAAATTAAGGAGAAGAATTATGAAAAAATTATTAATGATTATGGCTTTGATTATAGCGGGAGGCAGCGTGAGTGTTGCAGATACTTTTAGTATAGACGGAGGTCATAGTGACGTTGGGTTTTCGGTTAGACATTTAGGTGTGAGTAAGACACGAGGCCAATTTAAAGATGTATCTGGGGAGATTGTTTGGAATGGGAAAAAAGAACTGAAAACGGCGTCGTTTGAAGGAACTGTTCAAGTAAAGAGTTTGGATACGCAGAATGAAAAGAGAGATGGGCATTTGTTGA
Organism: uncultured Candidatus Marinamargulisbacteria bacterium; assembly: GCA_938082985.1. Taxonomy (GTDB): domain Bacteria; phylum Margulisbacteria; class Marinamargulisbacteria; family CALLLO01; genus CALLLO01. Next base: position 10,693 of record CALLLO010000069.1, read on the forward strand.
GTGCTGATTTTTTTAATGAGAAAGCGTACCCAGTCATTCGTTTTAAAAGTACGAAAGTATATAAGAAGCTAGGACGCTTGTATGCGAAGGGTGAGTTAACGATTCATGGAATTACAAAAGACGTTCGGATACCTATTCAAGTATTAGGACCTGCGAAAGATCCTTGGGGCAATGAGAAACTAGGTGTGGCAGGAACATTGACTATTGATAGACGCGACTTTGGACTGAGCTGGAATAAGACTTTAGATAAAGGGGGATTGTTGATTGGCAATGATGTTGAGATTTCACTTAGTATGGAAGGGCTTAAGAGGTAGATCACCCATAACTATAAAAGTTTTTTGAGGTGGTGTATACTATCTGCCTCAAGGAAAGGTGTCCGAGTGGCTTAAGGAGCACGCTTGGAAAGCGTGTGTAGGGGCAACTCTACCGTGGGTTCGAATCCCACCCTTTCCGCCAGTTACGTTCAGTTTTGCGAACTTCTAAAAAGAAAGGGTTCGCAAAATGTGCATTAAAAACTTCTTTATATTACTAACTACCATATAGGTTTTTAGGTTGAATGGATGTCCCACTCAAGGGTTGTTTCGAACTATAGCTAGACCCCTTCGGGGGAAATAATGAGTTGGATGAATGGTACTGACTGGCGGACCGACTGGTTTTAGTGTCGAACTTTTAAAAAATCATATGAAAAGGTTGTAGCTGAATGATGACGAAGAATTTTAATATAGAAGGAATTGAAAATAGCCAAGTGAGTCTAATCTCTAAATTATGTTTAGAGGTATCCAAATTCAAAGTACAGATATCGTCCCCGCCCGGCTCCGCCGAAAGCCGGGCTCTTTATTAGAATACTCTTTCAAAAAGAGTAAGACTTTAAGACCCCACAGAAATGCACCTAGCTCTGTTGTATACTGCCCCCAGTTAAGAAATGACGTAAAATAAGAGAGTCTCAATAGATACAAGACCACCCCCTAAAAGCCCTTAAGCTTAAGGGCTTTTAGGGGCGGCGAAAAAACA
>CALLLO010000070.1 GCA_938082985.1 uncultured Candidatus Marinamargulisbacteria bacterium
TTTTCGCCGTGACGTGTTCCTATAATATGAATCGGGTAGTCCGGTTTACCATATAGTTCGACTAAGGCTTTGGCTACATTTCCGATTGTGGCACTTGGGGCCTTACGTACAAATAAATCCCCATTTCGCCCATGTTTGAAAGCGTATAGAACTAAGTCCACAGCCTCATCTAAGGACATCATAAACCGTGTCATTTCAGGATCTGTTACAGTGATCGGGCGATTCGATAGGATTTGATCTATAAACAGAGGAATAACAGAGCCTCTTGAAGCCATTACATTTCCATAGCGGGTGCCTAAAATACGTGTTTCATTATCTTTTAAATGTCGTGATTTTGCGATCATTACCTTTTCCATCATGGCTTTTGAAATCCCCATAGCATTAATGGGGTAAACAGCTTTATCTGTACTTAAGCAAACCACAGAAGATACCTGGTTTTGAATTGCAGAGTCTAAAACATTTTCTGTGCCCAGTATATTTGTCTTTACCGCCTCAATAGGATGAAATTCACAGGAAGGTACTTGTTTTAACGCGGCGGCATGAAATATATAGTCTACACCTCGCATAGCATTATTGAGGGAGGAAATATCACGTACATCGCCTAAATAAAATTTGATTTTCTCATTACAATAGGCTTTCCTAAGATCATCTTGTTTTTTTTCATCTCGACTAAAAATGCGCACCTCTGAAATGTCAGTGTCTAAAAAGCGATCTAGCACAGCTTTGCCAAAGGAGCCTGTGCCGCCTGTGATGAGTAATACTTTATTTTGAAAATCCATATTGATTATTGTTCCAGTGAAATTTTTATAAATATCTTAGAATGTTATCATAAAAGTATACTTGAATACAGCGGCTACATTATCGACCTGTTGCAAAATAGGGTCGTGTACCATTCTTTCTGTGAATTGGTAAAACAAAGGGTTTTGAAGAAAGCCTAAAAACTCACTAACTGAAACGAAGGAACCATACAAGGGCAGCGAAGCTTCCCGAAGGGTACATCCTTGAATAATTCTGAAGAGAAAGTTACGAAAGGAGTTGGGATGTTGAGCCAAATCTGTTTACATTTATAGTAACAAAACACACAGATAAGGAGAACAAAAATGACTCATATGCAGGATATAACAACTACGTTAATCGATGATTTCAGAGCGTGAAACGCACTTGCAAGCGAACCTTTTAACGATCAGAGACACGACACGGCTACGCCAATGAATTTAAAAACAAGACACTCAAAACACGCTATTGAGCATTATATCTAAGCATTCCTCAAACAAGAGACACTGATTTTTATCCAGGGAAAAGAGATTGCGCTCAGAATGGGCCTGATATGCAACCTTAGCGACGATGTATATTAAAGGAGTATCCACATGAAAAGTCACAAAGGGACTATAAACGAGGTGTGGATTATCGGTCAGTTCGTCGCAAGTCGCTCGCTGAAGACACGACTACTCTTGATGCTAATATAGCCTTGTTTCACATGATCCTAGAATTAAATGGATATGCGGTTATTTTGATGGTGAAAATATACAAAAAAATTTTACTGACAAAGATACCCACCATCTACAACTAATTCAGTCCCGGTAACCCACTTAGACGCATCAGATAATAAATATTGAGCCGCATAAGCAATATCTGTAACATCTCCAAATCCCAGTAAATGCTTATCTTGATAATCTTTAATACTTTGTACTGATAAGTCTTCCGTTATCCTGGTATGCATTTCTGTCTGAACGGCTCCAGAAACAATGGAATTAACTCTTACACCTTTAGATGCGAACTCTACTGATAATGACCTTACTGCAGCATTAACAGCACCCTTACTAGCTGAATAGGCCGCCAAACCAGACTGTCCGATCAATCCGGCCACAGATGACATACAAACTATACTTGTATGACCTTCTGCTTTAACACCCTTCATAGTCATCGCTTTAGCTAACATTAAAGTAGCCCCCACACTAGCTGAGAAAACAGCCTGTATGTCTTTCTGCTTAAGAATATTAACGGGTTTAATACATTCCAAACCTGCCGCATGAAATATGCCATTCAAGGCCCCATACTCTTTACAATGTGTTTTTATGATTTTCGCAATACCATCTGTATAATCCAAATCCAACAACAAGCAGCTATGCCCATCACCTTCTAACGAGGATAAAACCATCTTCAATCGCTCGCCATCTCTTGCTGAGATGACGAGGTTTGCGCCCGCTCTAGAAAAAGAAATAGCCGCCTCCGCCCCAATTCCAGAGGATGCCCCCGTAACTAAAATTCGTTTCCCTTTTAAATCAAACACACTCATCTACTTCTCCAATATTTTCGTGTATTCTTCCTGAAAAGAATATACTCCAGAAACATACCCCCGAGAACACCCTAAATTAACATCCATAGAGACACAATCCGAAGAAAGACCTAAACGATGTTGTAAAACACAAGCCTTAGAAGACAAAGTGAAATCTGGTGTTTGACTAACAAAAAGTAAGGCATCTATAGACGATTTATCACAACACAAGTCTGATGAACATATCTCATCTGTAAATAGAGATCCAAATTCTGAATTCAGTGTTTTTTTAGAAGGAACTGTGGTCACAACGCCTCTTATTCCAACATCTTGAAATTCAGAGTATGTCATTACCCTATGCTAACTCAATTAAGCTTAAAAGAGCCTGAATAGTTTTGCAATCAGCAAGTTTTTCACCACTTACGATCTTATCGTAATGTTCATCAATAAGAGCGATAGTAGAAATAAGCGCTAATGACGTCCAATTATTTTCATTCAACTCAAAACTACCTATTAAATCATCTTGTTCTACTTCAAGAACATCCGCTAATTCTTCCAAAAATGCTTCACGCGACATATATAAAATCCTCCGTAATTTTGATCATCCCCGCTGCCCAAGAAAGACCCACTCCAAACCCAACCAACATAACGGAGTCTCCCGACTTAATATCACCATCGTTAATTGCCTGTACTAAAGCCATAGGGATAGTAGATGACACCGTATTCCCAAAATTCTCCATGTTTATACAGAATTTATCACATCGAATTTTCAGCTTTTTTTGTAAAAATGTCAACATATATTTGTTCGCCT
>CALLLO010000071.1 GCA_938082985.1 uncultured Candidatus Marinamargulisbacteria bacterium
GGTCTTGAAGTTCATGCTGGACATGGACTGGATACACTTTCTGTTGGTGATATTGCTAAGATTCCACATATATCAGAATTAAATATTGGCTTTAGCATTATTTCCCGGGCACTCTTTATCGGTCTTGCAGCTGCTGTAGCTGAAATAAAATCTTATTTATAATTTGATTTTGGTATTTTTTATAGTGTAGACTAAGGATAATGGAAATTAAACGCACAAAACAATCGAGAACTGATTACGAAGTTCCCACCACAGTTGAATCACATACTGCCGATGCTGCATCCGCTATTTTAGGCGTTAGAAAAAAGAAAGTTAAAGTAAAACGAAGTAATATAAAAGATATTGCTATTGGTTTAGCTGAAGTGGCTTTTTCATTGGGTGAGACAAACGATACTGAAGAATATGCAGAATTAATGACTGAGGATATTCTTAAAGCGCTCCAAGTCGTTGAGAGTCAATAGGCTTATCTTAGTTTTTGATTAAGATAATCAAAAACCTTAAGTGCTGAGTCATTCATTTTCCCATATCTATCGACAAGTTCTTCTTCCAAGCTTTTTAAATCTTGTCTCCCTTCTAACAGATAAAATCTAGAATAAATGGCAAAACGTTCTCTTGCGTTTTCAATATAACTTTCCGGAAGTTGAATCTTATGACTGTTTACGTCTAGTCGTGTCTTTTCTTTTCTAGATTCTCCTTTTGCATCAGTCACCGCATCCTCTAGCATTTTGCAATAAAGTTGAAAACCTATACGTGTCGCCTGGCCGCTTTGTTGCGTTCCCAAAAGCTCCCCTGCGCCCCTTATCTCTAGATCCTTCAGAGCTAGCTTGTACCCTGAACCTAACGCAGTATACTCCCTAATGGCTTGCAATCGTTGCCACCCATTTGTACTTAAAGATCTCGAGCTATCAAAAAAAAGATAGCAGTATGCTTGAACAGAGGATCGTCCTACCCGACCTCTTAATTGATGGATTTGAGACAATCCAAAATAGTTTGCTTTTTCTAAAATGATTGTATTTGCGTTAGTAATATCTAAGCCATTTTCAATAAGAGTCGTGCAGACTAAAATTTTTATTATGCCACTTTCAAAGTCCATCATTACTTTAAAAAGATCTTTTTCATTCATCTGTCCATGAGCAACTCCAATCTTTATTTTTGGAAATATTTTTTTCAAAACAGAGGCCTTTCTTTCTATAGTTTGTACTCTATTATAGATATAAAATATCTGACCCTTTCTTTTTAATTCTGTTTTAATTGCTCGAATAATTTTTTCTTCATCAAACTCTGCTACTTGTGTAATAACAGGTTTTTTAGCTCTTGGTGGTGTTTCAATAATTGACAGATCTTTTGCTCCCGATAAAGCTAAGTACATAGTTCTTGGGATTGGCGTTGCACTCACTGAAATAACATCCACTAACTGTTTTATCTGCTTTATACGTTCTTTATGAGACACCCCAAATCGTTGTTCCTCATCTACCATAAGTAATCCCAAATCAGCTATGACAACATCTTTTTGTAAAAGACGGTGTGTGCCAATAATGACATTTGTTTGATGACGACGCAGCTGCTCGAGACTCTCTCTTTGCTGCTTTTTTGTTTTAAATCTCGACATGACATCAACTTTATACCCAAAAGATTTAAATCGTTCATTAAAGGTATGAAAATGTTGTTCAGCTAAAACAGTTGTAGGCACGAGAATAGCCACTTGTTTTTTGTTTTCTACAGCCTTAAACGCCGCCCTTAACATAAGCTCCGTTTTTCCATACCCAACATCACCACATAAAAGTCTGTCCATTGGAATATCCGCTTCCATATCTTCTTTTATCGCCTGTATGGCTTTTTTCTGATCCCTAGTCAGTTCATGAGGGAAGGCTTCCTCCAATTCAATCTGTTGAGGGGTGTCTTCATTAAAAACATACCCCGCTTTCATAAGTCTAATTTTATAGAGCAAATAAATGTCTTCTGCTATTTCTTGAACTTCTTTTTTTGCTTTAGCTTTTGTTTTTTTCCAGGATCCGTCATGTAGCCCATTAACCCTAGGATCAGCTTCTTTGCCTGCGTATTTATGAATCATATGAAATTGATCTAGAGGAACATAAACTTTATCTTCGCCCTTATATTTTATGTGTGCGTATTCGCCTTCTTGCTCTTGAAGTTTTAGTCTAATAAATCCTACAAACTGACCTACTCCAAAATTTTCATGAACAACAAAATCATCTTTTTGAAAGGAAATAAGAATATTATCATCGGCTTCAGAAAAATCTGACACCCATATTCTGTTTTTAGTATTTTCGGCTTTCTGAATTTCTGTTTCTGAAATATCAGATAAGGATCGTTGATTATGCGGGTTAAAGGCGTTTAAACGCTCTATTTCTTTGTCAAAATATTCAATTCTTACAGGATGGGAATGATTAGAAGCAAAAATATCAATAATATCGCCTCTTACAGCAAACTCACCCGGTTCTAAAACCATAGGAACCCTATCGTAATCTAGGTCTATTAAGATCTGAATAAGTGACTCATAGTCAGGGTAGCTTTTTCTTTTTAGATCAATATTAACTTTACTCATTATTCAATTGTACGAAAACTATGGGTCAACGTCGAGATTTAGTGCGCGCTGGCAATACACATAGCAGATATTTGAGTAAAGCCATGCCCTTCCAAAATTGCAGAACAATAAGTAAGTGTCGCACCCGTCGTTATGATGTCATCAATGATACATATTTTTTTGTTTTTTAATCGACTTAAGTCATAGTTTGGATTTATAGTGAGACTTCCTTTAAGTTCTAACTCTCTTTCTTTAGGTGATAGGTTTGCTAAAGAACGGGTGTTTTTTTTTCGTATAAGCAGAGGTATCACAGTCAAATTCTGAATCGCGACACATGTATTAAATAATATCTGAACATGGTTAAATCCTCTACTTCTCACTCTTTTTTTATGACTAGGGACGGGAACATACAGACACGTATCTTCTAGGTTCACTTTCTTAGACTCGGATAATTTCTTAGACAAAAGAACCGCAAGTTTCTTGTTGTTATTAAATTTTATTTCTCTAAAAACGTCTTGAATATTACTCGCTTCATATCTACAAAAAAATATAGTCTCTATCTTATGGATGGACTTTGTCTTTTCTGATAACTCTATTTTTTTGTTGCAACTATCACAAATTACATCAGTAGAAGAGACCTTACATAGATGACACTTCTGTGGGATTAATGCGTCTAATGT
>CALLLO010000072.1 GCA_938082985.1 uncultured Candidatus Marinamargulisbacteria bacterium
TAAGGGTGGCACCTAAGCCATGGCCCCTTTTCTTTTTCCTTTCTTTTCCTTTCATTTTTGTTATATATCTATTTTCGTGATGACCGCTAACGAGTCTCTAATCATCGCGATCTTTGAATAGCTAAATAGGTGACGTGTCTACACTCTCAAAATAGCGTTGAAGAGATTGAATATTAAACGGAACACCACATGGAGGACAGCTCTGAGTATGCCAAAGTTCCATCCGACCATTTTTTCGATCTACATGTAGCGCTTCAGGGCTTTAATCTTTTCTATATTGAAATAATGTGGATGAGGAGTAAAACCAGTATCTTTAATTGATGATGTAAGCGGGATTACTTACTTATCGTAATATTTCAGAATAAATTTCACTCTACTCTCTCCCCCACGCTCTCATTAGAACATTTGAGGCTAAAAATAGAAAACCACCCCTGTTTTTCGATAAGGAAATCGTGTAAATACTAAAATATCAAAAAAAATAACGGACTTAAGCAGTAAAACGCAAAAATCATTTATCGTCATATGTACAAGGACAGACAAGGGGGCTGGTTTAGGTGCCACCCTTATGTTTTATCTAAGGGTGGCACTTAAACCATGGCCCCTTGTCTTTTTGCCCCCTTTTCTCTTTCTCATTTTTTTAAAATTCTGCAGGGAACTATGCTTACCTCAAAATCACAGAACGAGCCGTCTCTCTACCTAAGGGCGTTAAGCTTAACGCGCCTTTATCTCTTTTTACCCAATTATGCTGAACGACAAGCTTTGATACCTGCTTAGAAAAACGCTCCGTCCACCGCATGTGCGTGGTCATATTCCGAATCGTATTTTCTTCACTTTCATTGGAAGTTCCTTCATGCGAGGACATGTGTACGAGTAACATATGGGCCGCGAAGAGGATGCGTTGTTTTTTTGCGAAGAAGTATTTGAATACGAGGCCTTGTTGTGGAGAAAAACAGAGAGCGAGTAAAAAAAAGACGCCGGTCATGGTGACGATGCAGCCCGCGATTGACGCGTCTATAAGTATAGCTAGGCCGACTCCTAATATAGAAGATAATATGGCAATGAGTATACTTATGCCTATCATCTTGGATACACGCTCGGTGAGTAGGTAGGCTGTTGCTGGTGGCGTAATCATCAAAGCAACAACTAGTATAGAGCCTACCGCGTTGAAGGCCCCTACTGCAGTTATGCTGACGAGACTCATGAGGGCGTAATGTAGGATAGAGGGGCTAAACCCTAGGGCTGTCGCTAATCCTGGGTCGAAACTTATGAGCTTTAATTCTTTATAAAAAGAATAGATAAATAGGATATTCACCAACAAGATCGGCAGCATAATCCAAATGGCCATTGGACCCAGGTCCATGCCGAAGGCGTAAAGTCTGTTGAGGGGAGAGTAAGCAATCTCCCCTAGCAAGACGGCGTCGTTATCTAAATGGACGTCTGAAGCGAATTTATTGATTAAAATAACCCCTAGAGAAAAAAAAACAGGGAAGATAAGACCTATGGCTGCGTCTTTTTTTAGTCGTCTGGAATGAATAAGCATCTCTGTTAAAAACACGGTGAGGATACCTGCGAGAGCAGCGCCTACGATGAGAAGTGGTGAGTGAAGGTCTTTTATGATTAAAAAGCCGACGACAATGCCGAGTAAAATGGCATGGCTAATGGCGTCACTCATAAGAGCTACTTTTCTTAAGACTAAAAAAACACCTGGGAGCACACAGCCTACAGAGATGATACTAGCTAGAATAATAATGTCAAGAAATGGCATCAGATCCTCCAAACATTTCAGCTTCTACTAACTTAGACGCTGCGAGCCCACTTTCGGTTAATCCCCATAAATTCCCCTCTGGATTTACAACAAAGCCTTGTTCATGAAGCTCTGCCATAGCTTTTTTAGCAGGACCTCTGCCAATAGCTGTTAAGGCCGATAATTCGTGTGGGTAAAAAGGGTCTGTATCTCGTTCTGAAAATAAACGTAAATTTGCTAACATGGTTTTGGCTCGTATATTGTTTCTGTCTTTGAGGTGACGGATATAGCCCCACACTAACCCACGGTTTGGAGCGAATAAAAGCGAGATAAAAACGAAGACACTTATAGTAATAACAATAGTGGGGCCGGTAGGTAAATTCGGAATGGTAGCACTAAGCATGGCCCCTATACAGCCCGATAAAGCACCGAAAAAGCCGCTTAGGAGGACCATGTGAGCGAGCTTGTCTGTCCATTGTCTGGCTGCTGCTGCTGGAGCGATAATCAAAGCACTCATAAGAACAACGCCTACGGTTTGTAGACCGATAACGATAGAGATCACGATAAGCGTATTTAAAAATAGATCTAACTTAGAGGTGGGTAACCCCAACGTGGCGGCGAATTCTGTATCAAAAGAAATTAATTTAAATTCTTTCCAAAAAATTGAGGTGAGACTTAATACAATGAGGCCCAATACGGACATGACTATAACGTCACTTTTAAGCAATGTAGCGGCGCTTCCAAACAAAAAACTCTCTAATCCAGATTGACTCGCGGCAGGAATACTTTGAATAAGCGTTAATAAAACTAAACCAAAACCAAAAAAAACAGAGAGGATTACACCGAGAGCCGCATCTTGTTTTAGCACTGTATTTTTCACGATGAGACTTACTAGAAAGGCCCCTACCCAACCAGTAAAAATGGCACCGAGGACAAGAAAAATTGGAGATTTGTCCATGGTGACTAGAAAGCCTAGGCAAATACCTGGGAGTGCGGCATGAGAGATGGCATCTCCAAGGAGGCTTTGCTTTCTGAGTACCGCAAAGGATCCAAGAACTCCAGAGACGAGACCCAATAAGGTACTTCCCAAGCCCACGACCATTAAGGTGTAATCTAAGGTAATCATTCTGTAATTCGGTCTCTCTGAATCGCTTTTTCAAGAAAAGCACTTCGGCCACCGTAAGCTAACCGTAGGTTTTCAGCTGTTAAGACTTCTTGAACAGGTCCGCAGGCTATTTGTCGTACGTTTAGTAAAAAGGCCCAGTCAAAGTATTCTTCGAGGGTTTGTAAATCGTGATGAACAACGATGACCGTTTTACCTTGAGATCTGAGTTCTTTAAGAATATCGACGATGGTGAGCTCCGTCGTAGCATCTACCCCAACGAAGGGTTCGTCCATGAAATATACATCGGCTTCTTGTACAAGGGCCCGAGCGAGGAATACTCGTTGTTGTTGTCCCCCTGAGAGTTGGTTGATTTGTCGATCTGAAAAATCTGACATCCCTACTTTTTCCAAGGCTTCTCGCGCGAGTGCTTTGTCATGTTTGGACGGTCGATTAACCCAGCCTATTTTTCCGTAGCGCCCCATAAGGACGACGTCTAGGGCACTGGTTGGGAAATCCCAATCGACTGAGGTTCGTTGAGGGACATACCCTACTTTGTGCCTGACCTTAGATAAAGCATCCCCTAATATCTCGACGCTTCCCGCCGCAGGGTTTAAGAGGCCTAATACAGCTTTTATTAAGGTGGTCTTCCCGGCTCCATTGGGGCCAACGATAGCCATGAGCACCCCTTCAGGCACTTCTAAATCGATGTCCCACAAGACAGGTTTTTCTCTATACGCTAAAGTTAAATCTCGTATTTCTACTGCGTTTCTCATGCTTATTTACTTAGGCTGCCGACTATCGTGTCAACATTGTGTTTGACCATGCCAAAGTAGGTACCTTCAAACGTTCCTTCGTCTCCCATAGCATCTGAAAACAATTCCCCGCCAACAACAACATTCCACCCTTTTGCAACAACAGCGTCTTGAACCGCTTTGATATTACGCACAGGGATAGATGTTTCGATGAAAATGGCTGGTATTTTGTTATCTGCAATATACGAGGATAAACGTTGAACATCCTGGGTTCCCGCTTCAGATTCTGTGCTTATTCCTTGTAAGCCTTTAACCGTAAACCCATACGCCTTTCCAAAATAATTAAAAGCGTCATGAGCAGTCACCAACACTCTTAAATGTTGAGGGACTTTCTGTATTTCGTCTCTAATATAAGCATCTAAGTCGTTAAGGCCCTGAAGATAAAGCGCTGCGTTTTTGGTATAAGCCTCTTTATTCGTGGGATCTTCTTTAATTAAGGTATCTCTAACGGCTGTAAGCGAGGCCATCCAAAGTTGAACGTCAAACCAAACGTGTGGGTCATGAGCACCTTTAAATTCTGGAGGCGTGAGAAGGTCTTTTTTATCTATCCCATCTGCGACGGCTACAACGACTTTATTTCTCATTTTTTCTAAAACTTCACCCATTTTAGATTCTAAATGAAGGCCATTTATGAAGATAATATCCGCAGAGATTAAAGTTTTAACATCCCCCGCACTTGCTTTATATAAATGAGGATCGATACCTGGCCCCATAAGACCTTCAGCATCAACAAAATTAGCGCCTACACTACGCACGATATCGTTAATCATACCTATCGTAGAGACGACTTTTAGTTTTCCTGAATCTTCTGTTTTTTCACAACTAAATATGAAGGGCATTGTGACTAATAAAGCATATAATAATAATCGTTTCATAGGAGCTCCTTAAAATGCGGCGTTAAAATAAACGAGTAAAGCTGTTACGTTTTCTGCACTATCGTAATTATCTACTAAAAACTCTGTTTTTAACCACAGTTTTTTTTTAATTTCTTTGCTTGTTCCAAATTGATAGCGGATTAAGCGAGAGGCCTTGTTGTGAGTGTAGTCAGTAGTAGAGACCCCATATCCAGGGTTTGGGATATGTGAACTACTTGGATTCCATGCTGACACACGCAATCCGTAATCTAGACTGTCTGTTTTTAGTTCTACTTCGAGCATGCCTACTTGAACCTCGTCATCTGTAGAAGAGTCACGATCGTCGTAGGTGAGTTGACCAATATAGCCCTTTAATAAAAGAGCATCGTTAACCGTGTAAATCCCATCTGCGAGCACGCCTGTAAACTCTGTTTTAAAACTATTATTGTCGTCGATGCCTACATCTTGGCTATCGTCACTATGCATATACGTTATAGATGTCGATAGGTTTTTTATAAGTTTATCTGTTGTAAAACCAATTAAAGATTCGAATGTGTTTTTTTCATTAATTGAGTTTTCACCCGTTCCGTTCGTTACACTTAGAGTCCATGTTCCGTAGTGAGTGGCTTTGTCTACTTTTGTTCCTATGGTGTTGAGGGTCCCGACTGGTCCAGCGAAAGCACTATAGAGAAGAGAGTTGGATAGGAAGATATAGTTGGTGGCGCCTGCGTTGTTACTCAGATACTGAACTTCTTGTCCGAAAGGTGTGTCGAAAGACCCCATGACGACAGTGCTTGTGTCGTCCATCACGTATGCAATATTGAGATCCGTTACGTCTAAACCTGGACCTACGAAGCCTAAAGAGGCAGACCCTGTACCCCCTTGAAATTGGACGATACCGGTAAGTGTGTCCGATAAGCTATATTCGATATCTACGTTTGTTGCGAAGTCAAATTGAGCTCTGTTTTTTGAGTCTTGGCTGAAGGAATTTAGCACCCCAAGGTGTTACCTGACATGTTTAATTTTTTTTCTGCGTTTATGAGACTAGTTACTGAGAGACATGTAAGTAAAACTGCGATTATTTTTTTCATGATACCTTCTTTTACTTTTTAAGTATGCTTAAATTTATTTCGGTAGTATATTTTATATGCAGTTATTAGTCTACCTGCTTGACCTTAGTAAAAAAAGGGGGATGTCGTTATGTTGTCTCAAAAGGATTGGGAAATATTTCTGAAACATAGTGGCTCTTTTTATCGACGGATTAATATTAAGCATAGGCTTGTTTGTCAGGCTTATGAAAAAGAAAAAAATTAAAATTTTAAGATTATGGACGTATTATGAATAATGTAAGCTCGCAATCTCGCTTGCTACTTTATGAGGATTCACACCCGCTATTGAATACTCTCCAAACGCGTCAATGGACGCATTCCAGTCGATAGTCTCTTTTCTCATATGAGCTATAAATGTATGAGTGGCCTCCTCTT
>CALLLO010000073.1 GCA_938082985.1 uncultured Candidatus Marinamargulisbacteria bacterium
CACTCAAGGTGGAGCCGATGCATTAGGTGTTCATTTCAGCTTGATTGTTACGGCCAAGCATCATGGCTTAGATCTAGATCCGATGGCTTATTATACTGAGGAGCTAAAACGAGTGCCGCTCTGTCGTTCGATTGAGTAGTATGAGCAATTATTACCTTGGAATTTTAAGATTTAATCTTTTATATAGGTAGTCCGTAGTTTATTTATCGCTTATTTTTTTTTGTTATAAATAGAGAGGATTGAGAATGGGCACTATAACTCTCATTCGTAAAATACCTTTAAATATTTTGAAAAAAATATCTCAAAAAAACCAGTTTACAGGGAAAAATCGTCATTGGCTGGTATTACAACTGAGTCAGGACCTGTAATTTTTTGAGAGCCCTTAGCAGAAGCACGAGGTCCAACAGTCTTTAAAACTGTTTGTGCAGCACCTTGTAAGAAACCCTTAACGCCTTTTGAAATCTTTTTACTTGTCGATGGCTCAAATATTATCGGAGATTCTGGTTCTATGCTCAACTCTAACTGTGTTGGATGCATTGCAGTCTTTGTCTTGTAATCCTTAACATCTTTTCTAACTACTACTTCTGACCGAGTCTTTTCTCGCTGTTCTACATCTTTTATATACATATTACTAAAGAAAACTTGGTCTTCGGCTTTTAAACTTTTGTCCACGCCTCGGGTTAATATATGCGAGTCTTGAGTAAATTCGTCGGCGGCTTTTGTAAATAAAAACTTGAGTAATGGGTCATCCCACGGTGCCAACGATGCTGAGGGCATAAAAGAGTCCCCTGTTATGTCTTTGTAGTTATCCATAGCTATCATTAACGCAACAGCCGTACCCGTGCGGTCTTGGCCACTTTTACAACTTACCGAGGGTATAATCCCCAACTCTTTTTGTAAGGAATACTCCAACATAAACTCTATAGACCCACTGGGATCACCATTTACTTTATTTTCTTTACCCGTTAAATCTAAACCAAATAGTGTGCTGTTACTCTCAGTTAACCCTACTTTTAAGGCACTTAAACTCATTAGCTGATCATTGGTAAAGTCGCGTCCATGTACTATTTTTGCAATACTCTCAAAAGCTGCTTTATAATTATCATCTGCGGCTTGTAGTATGGCCGCTACAAGTTTCATATCATCGGTTGACGTTTCAGATTTCCCCCATTTCTCAGTTAGTTTTTTATAACACTGTTTATATGCTGGTTTATTGGCTTGCCTTGCTCTATACAATGTTGCTTTTTCAGAAAACGAAAATGGAAGCTGAAAAAAAGTCGGCTTTTCGGCTGTTACCTCTACTTCTACCCGGACCCCATCCACCTCACACGCTACAAAAAACTTAATGTTGTTTGCTTCTGTAGGATCTTCATTAGGAAATAAACTATCTACACTCGTCTGTATCATCGGTAACATTGTACGCTCTGGCACGCCCTTACCTGATAAACTAAAATCCTTAAGATACGAATTATCCATAAAGCTGAATAGAGCTACTGGCGCAGCTTCGAAGGTATACGTTCCGTCAGCGCCTTGGATAGGCGGGTTACCATTATCTAGTTCAGACAATGCAGAAAACTGAATGATACTCATTACTTTACTTGTATCGGTTGGCCGTGCAGAACGCATAAAATTTAAGCTATCGTTTTTCAGTACCGCTCCTAGGTTAGCCACAGGACTGCCTCCGCCTCCCCCTCCTTTCAGGTCCAACTTATCACTTGTTTCAGCCCTCGTGAAACCAGATACCATTTCATGAATGGTCTTCTCACCCGTATACGCCACACCTACACTCCCAAACAACTGGTTATGAAGTCCCGATGTTCTGGGGGTGGTGTTTCTATCCACAAATACAAGTAACTCTGCAGACAAACGTGCTGTTATAGCTTTACGCAATTTAGGATTTAATTTAGCAGCAACACCTTTGTCATCAGGAGTATAGTCTAAATTTAAACTATCAGAATCTATGGTAGTTAGCGGGTTTTTTTGCTTAAAAACTGCATCTGTTATAGACGAGGACATGTTTTGTTTCTTTAATAACTCATCGGCAAAGACTCTAACTACATCCACGGTTACGTCAGGACCAGATATGTCTGCAATTGAGACTAAAATATCATTAAACTGCACGCCAGGCGACTTCCCTAGTGCTAGACCTAAACCTCTTTCTTCAGCCCCTCCACCTCCAACGGATGAACCCCTTTCTTCAGCCCCTCCACCTCCAACGGATAAAGCTCCAACTTTACGTAGTGTATCCCGGACATGCTGAGATGTCTTAGGACTAGCTGTAGTTGTACCTTTAGGTGTATCTTCAGTTATACCTGACCTCCCCGGCGAAGGTGCTCCTGGTAATAGATTTCCGAAATTAGCTGGATTATTCATAATTAAACGCCTCTTTTGTTACTTAATTTTTTTATAGATGTCACTTTATGTATAATACCTCAATATTATACTTATTAAACATTTTGGCCTGTACGTATCACAAGGTTCCAGGTTTCAGGTTCCTGAGAGTGACTTGAGGTAAGTTTTGAGTTGTCTATACTGTATTGGCGCCGATTATTACTCAAGACGATAAGGATGCTTTGGTGGATGTATGGACTGGGGATCCGGTCGATGAGGCCTATGACTATGTCGTGCTGAGTTTGTTGGCGTCGGTGGCGGCTGTTTTTGAGGGGGATATTTCGGAAACACTTTTACGCGAGCATTATCGATCTCATCCTAAGAATATTGGCTTTTGTAATACCAAGTTTTATGAAGGTAAGTCCTGAGAACAAAGGGAACGCCACAAGGGTCTATTATCAGTCCTGTATTATCCCATCTATTTTTACACTATAGGTTTCATCCAAGTATTCCGTGGTGTCGATAGGCAGATGATGGACTTGCCCATTGCAAAACGTAAGATTAAGCAACTACGTTAATGGACTAACTGCAGAGTCGATTTGCTGAATGTAAGCTAGAGATGCACACGAAGAAGAGTAAGATCATCCATTGTAAGAATGGCCGTCGAAAGAAAGACTATCCAACTACACGGTGTGATTTTTTTTGGCATACAGTCTGTAAAAGACGGATAGGTAACCCAAAGAACGGTTATGTATTCTCAGGATTTAAACCAGCAGTGAGTAAAGCAATATGTGAGGAAAATCGACGCAAAAACTTTCGAAACAGGACAGAAAATTCCATATTAGTAATGCAGGAAAGAAAGAAGTATAAGAAACGCACGTATCATAAGATCAGAGCCTACCATTTTATCGGAAGAATATCTGAAAGAGAGGCTGACGGGGTCATCCGGTCGTCCGACAGTCCTCCGAAAGTTAATTTTTATATCTGTTTTTTAAAATTAGTGGTCAAAAAAATTAGGAAAATCTCACATATAATCCCAAAAACTTAGAATCAATAGAGCGGCGAGGCTTACCATCTAAAAGAGGTTCCTCTAAAGCTAACTTAGCTGTCGTATCTAAAAGTGCCAAAACCGTTCTCTTTAAATATAATTCAAAATGCCTAAATCCGAATGGAGCAATATCTTTAAAACTTAGGTCCATCCCTTGGATTATAGATCGCCAGAGACAGTAACCCCCTGCCATTTTTTTTGAATCACCCCTAAAACTATCATCTTTAAAATAACCCGACAAAGTCTCAAGGCTCTCTTTAATCAGTGTAATGCCAGCCTTCCCGCCTTCATTTTTATAGTACGTTTCCCCTAAAGAACAGACTGTTGGACGAAGCATATTTTCAAAAAAAGGATCCGATTCATCAGAGAGAAACAACTCTTTCAAAACAAAATAAGAGAATGAGCCCTTCCGTTTAGGGTCTATCAATACAATATTAACTCTAGCCTCACCGAAAGGTTTGACGGACAAATGAGTCGCATGACCTCGTCCGGGATTGGGGCTCCGATAGCCTATTATTCTACTAAATTCGCTTCCCTTATCAAGGCAATTTAAAACATCTTTTTTTAACAAAGCTCCTTCTGTGGTTAAATCTACAGATTTGTTTTGTAGACGCATACAAAATTCTCTCTCTGACGTTAAGTTAGCTATTTTATTATCTATTATAGGATCCATTAAAGATTTTAAATGATCTGGTATATAGTATTTATAGTCTCTCAAAAACTCCTTAAGAATAGAGACGCTCTTCAAATGGTTACTCCCTTCAAGCTTTAGGTCGAATGCCTTAAAAGGATCTGGAGATTGATTAAAGACTCCCATGCATAAAGGCATCATCACATTTAACCTGGCTCTTACAGATTCTGATATCGTTTTAATAATTTTATCAGACTTAGTCATCTTGCTTAGTACAACGTCATTACTAGCAGCCAGCAGCGAACGGCTCTTTATGGCTTCAAGAATTTCGCTTTTCTTTTCTGTATCTGAGATAATCTGGGCTAATTCTATAATACGGCTGTCTTGGCCAGTAGATTCTAATAATTTTAAACAAATTGTTTCAAGAGCAATATCTTTATCACTGACCGACTCAAACTTCAAAACTATAGGAATTGCACGATCTACATCAAAGCAGAATGAACTTGAAACTAGCATTACACGAACCCACGTTCTTCCATGCGCAGGATCTATGATATTAGATAAACTAAGCCCCCATTCTATGTCTGAAATTGTATCGACTTTGTCTAAAATTAGGCGCCTAAGACTATTGGAACGACTAGCCTGCGTAGTAAATAAGTTTGATATCCTACATCCAATATCGTCTTGACCAGATAAATTGAAAACATCCGTCATAATACGAGTCAATAATAGATCTTGATTTAAACTCCCCACTATTGCCTTTGCACAATTAAAAAGCATACCCGCACGTTTATTTTCGTCTTTGATTTTATTCGCATTCTTAATCCCCCTTTCTTCTCCTCCCGGCGATCTTATTAAATGAGCTGAAATGTACTCAAAGGCAGCATCTCTAATGTCATCACAAGCAATCTGCGAAGCTAAACTCTCTGCCTGTGTAACATCATGGTTATATATATAAGACTTAACGCTATCACTCATACCTAATCCTATGATATGCGGATTTGTTTCATGTCTAGTGTTCGGGGTAGTCATTAAACGCATAATCTGACGAGTAGTTTTTTCTTTTGTAAGACTCAAAGGAATCTTAGATGCTATGTTTAAGGCTTCTTTTTCTAAGCCCTTAACTCTAACTGTTCCGAGGGCAACAGTCGCAAGACATTCGGATTGTTTTTGTTTATCAAAAGTTTTGGATACACATACAAGGGCCTTAATCGTAGATTTTAATATATATATATCTTTTATAGTCTCTGTTTTCTTTACAGCTTCACCTATCTTGTTGTCCAGTACCAGGTCAACGATAGCTTGAGTAATGGGTTTCCAGGAAACGCTTGCCTTTGGGCTTTCTTGAGTAATGAGTCGATTAAGTGGTTGAATGGGGTCCATTGGTATCTTCCCTTTTTATAATTATCGTTCAAAACACAAAAAAATTTCATTAAATTAAAATTCCCACGCCCTCATTAGACCATTTAAAGCTAAAAATAATTACTCAATTTTCTTTCTGTAAATTCAGTATCATCACCTGAGCCAATGTTAGAATGAGAGGGTAGATAATAATAAAAAATAAAATTTAGTTGTATTTTTTTCGATAACTATGTAAGACCAGTATAAAAATAAAACATATAAATAGAAATCAAGGAGAATAAAATGGATTCAATACGCACTCTACCAGGGCCAATTCCTACGTCCGAACAAAAAAAAACCGCCAAACCAACTGGCACCCCAACTCAAGAGCAATACAAGCCCGCTTTACCACCCACACTCCCCATAGGAGATCTCCATAGCTTAGGAGTAACACACTTTAACCATGTTCTACCTAAAGAAACGAATAAAGGTGCCGCCGCAGAAGGAGAGGATGAAGATGAAAGAGCCAGACCTAATCTTCTATTAGCCACCCAAGACGATGAGCCTAGAGAGGGTCTGTCTACGTCAAGGGCAACTTGTACAGCCACTGAATATACGACGGGACTACGTACTACTTTAAAAGAGATAGACGGTGTCATAACCAAAATTATGCGAGCTAATAGGCTAGGGGTAACGTTTAATAACCAGATAGAACGCCTATTTGAGCAAAAGATACCTGTTACATCTAGGTCTCCAGAGAATAAAAAGTTACTACAGGATTTAAAATCGCTTCCTAAACCACCTGAAATAACCTTTGAATTTTTAAAGGTGCATACAGATATAGTAAGCCTTTCTCAAATGTGTGATCCAAAAGAAAAACAGACAATGATAAATTTATTTGAACAACTAAAGAGACCCCTCTCAAAAAAAGTAATACTTCAATCTAGATTAGATCTAGTATCTACTAGTGGAAAAAAAAGTCAGTCGATAGTTGGACGATTGTCTAATAGCTCCCGTAAAGACACTACTTCACAACTTCAACTGTTAGATGATAAAGCCACTCTTGAGAAATTAAAAGAAAACATTGCAGAAGAAATAACTTCAAAAAAAGTAGCCATTATAGACTTATTTCAAACGTTTGAGACAGACGGTGTTTTACAGGACGGATTTTCCGTAACCGCACATGAGTATATACTGAGATTAGAGACTGAGGCGAAACCAGAAGAAGACGTTTTTGAGTATTTAATGACCCGATTAAAAGACGCCCATCTATTAAATATGACGCGCTATCTTGAAGCTGAAAGAAAGGTACGAGATTTAGAAGGGATAGACGTTCCATGCGATGCAGAGGAGTTTACAAGACGTGAAGTAGAGATGAAGCTTCAAAAAGACAATCTTAAAGAGTTAGTGTTTCAGGCCAAACAAAGTGGATTACTTATGGATGTAAATAAAAAATCACTTAAAGAAGTGCAAGCCTTAAGAACAAAGCAAAATGAATTAACAGAAGCCATACACTCTTTACCTAAAGACAGACCCTCATTTACAGCCGGGATTGTAACACCACCAGATAGTTCTCGTGGTGGTAGCCTTAGTCGAGCCGTCGAGCTTGGACGAAGCTTTGGTGGAAGGGTAAGTGAAAGTGTTGGGCGAAGCTTAAGTAGGCTTCCATTTTTTACACAGAAAGAAGCCCCAAAAACAAAAGAAGCATTTGAATCGGCCATTGATAGTTGCGTCAAGACGCTCAATGACAACAAATTGAAGACATTAAAACGAAGCATACCAAGCAATCCGACAGCTTTACTCTTAAAAAAGATAGTAACCGATCTAAGGAAAAGTGCAAAAACAAGTAAGTCCACCGAATCTCAGGCCGCCGACTTAATTGAAAAAAAACTACTTCCCTTAGTAAAAGAATACGAGAACATCTGTCGTCGTGAGGACCCTAAAAAAGCCTTACAAAGAACGGCCTCCCCTGTAGAAGAGGGAGCTTCTGGCGGTGGCGGTGGCGGTGGCGGCGAGTACCATAACGGTTTAACTGATCTTTAATTTCAAAATATAGTAATAAGGTACCAGGTCAAAAGTACCGGAGCGACATAGCTAGCTCCGGTACCTTCTAAAAAAAGTCGCTCGATGTTAGAGAAACGACAAGATTTTACAGGTAATTTTTTGGATGAAGCTGCCGGAAAGCGCATAACTCTATATCACATGGAGGCGATATTATTATTATTATTATTATTGCGCCAACGACTACGTTAGGGCATTTGTCGTTTATTCCAACGGTGATTACAGATGCAGATGCAATTATTTTAGATTCTCAAGTTCATAAATCCATTCAAATGGCGAGTAATGTTGCAACAACAGGGCGCTGTTTTTTAGATTGTTTAATGACGGATTTTTTGTGAACTGAGTCATGTTTCCATCTGTCCCAATTAAAAGACATGGGATTCGGTTTACTATTAATTTAAATTTGTCCGATGAGGATGTTATTGGGTTTATTAAGTGTTTGGCGAAGCATTTTCATACGGTTTTAAGTGAACGTGCTTTAACAGTTTAAGATATTCGTAAGAATTTTTTTGTGGGGTAGAGGGTTAGTCGTTTTCTCTGAGTAGAAAGTCTGTTGTTGCTTCAAAAATATCCGCAATTTTAACAACATTTTCAAGGATGGGAGTGTAGTGTCCGTATATAACGCGGCTTCGGAAAGCTGCTTTCGGAAAGAAAAGATTAGAACCTGGACAATAAAAAAATGAACAATGTATTAGACCGACTTGTGGGGTATTACCATAAGCAACTGGTGTACAGTGAAGATCATAAGTCCTGTTAGGGCTCCGGTTCCTACGCTCCGGCACCTTTTCCTCTTTTTCGTTACATAGTGCGCCTAAAGTTAATTGTTAAAGGGTGGCACCTAAACCATAGCCTTTTTTTAATTGCTTTTTTGTCTATCTCTATGTTTAGGATTATGGGTTTAAGGGTATATTAATGACAAACGATATCAAACTAATTTCTAAAGACTATGAAATTAGTTTGAAAAAAAATCGATAACTAGAGAGGATAAATATAATGGACAACGGTAGTATTGGTAGTAATAATCGCTCAGCCTCAGTACCTCCTAAGTTAAAGGCATTTAACACAACTTTAACTAATAAGGACTCTATAAATGCTAAGACATTTTTTAATTTTTTAGATAGCTATGCTAAACCACATAAAACGTCTTCGTTCTTTCGTTCTAACAGAGACCCTCAAGATTTAATAACCATGGCAAACAAATTCACCCTACCCGACCCCAACCCCAGGGCCGCGAAAGAACCGGGGACTATGCCGGACGCTCAACAACTTAGAATTGCTACCGCTATTACAACTGGGAAATTTGGAGACCCAATCCCAGAGGATGTAGCAATGAAACTAAAAGGAATTTTAACCTTTTTTACAGTTCCTAGTGCCAAAACTATCATTGATACCGCTATTGCAGCTGGGAAATTCGGAGCCCCAATCTCAGGGGTAGTAGCAACTAAACAAGGTGGCACTTCCGCTAGTACAGAGGGTAGCGCTTTACCGGGAGCCAGTGCCGGTGAAGGCGGTGGGAATCCTTTGTATATAGATAGTTCCTTACCTACTGAAGCACCACGAGGGGCTGAAGAGACATCAGTCAGTGGCGGTGGAGGCGGTGAGAATGATTCTTTTAAAGAAGAACAGTTAATCACGATTAACGGACTGCCTCAACTCTTTACAGATATTAATTTAGACTCGAGTTTAAATGATTATGAAAAATATAAAAAAATATTTGACGCTACAGTCCCAAATTTAGAGGGACCTCTAGAAAATAAGATTAGATTGGTAGTCGTTATTAAAGATTTCCCTGAAATCAATCAACAATATAAGGATTGGGTGTCGCGGGTTAAAGAAGATTTAGTGAGCGAATTAACTAGTGATTTAAGCAAAATTTATAGATCCGACATGGATAGCGAGGATAAAACTGTTGCTAAAGACACGCATGTAGCCACTTTGAGATCTAAAGGTTACGATACGGGTGTATTAGTAGAGTGTCTTAAACAATTACCTGATGAGTTGAAAAAACATTTAGACGAAACAATTCAAGGATTATCCACCCCGGACAAGCCACAGGGGGGAGCATCAGTCAGTGGCGGCGGCGGTAGAGGTAGCTCCTTATCTGCTGAAGCACCACGAGGGGCTGAAGAGACCGCAAGCGCCCCGTCAGATGCTCTTGACAAAGAAAAAATAATAATGTTCTTGTTTGATTCTAAAAATAGTGGGCGTGGCATTAAAAATATTGAGTTAGCTTTACATTTAATGGAAACGTACGATCAGGCCTTTTTAAGTAGTCTTGCTGATAAAATAGAATCTAACCTATCCAAAAAGTCGATAAGTTTTGGATGGACTATGGTGAATCTTTTAAAAGGTTACAAGCCAGGGGATAATGTTAGTCCTACGAGCGCAGGTCCATTCACGGCAATAGGCAACACATTTGTGATTACCAACACAGAGGCAAACGCGCTCTATAAGCGTAGTCAATTAGGGACCAGGACCAGGACCCCCTTAGATAAGGCAAATACAGATCTGTTATTATCCGCTAAAGCACCACAGCCTAAACGGGCATCAGTCAGCGGCGGCGGTGGCGGCGGCGGTGGCGGCGGCGGGAACCCTTTGGATTCGAAAACAGACTCAGCTAGAGGTGGCTCCTCATCACCTGAAGCAGTACGTGTACGTGATAGCTTACGTACTGAATTCGACAAAATTAATAGATCCGACAAAACTGGCTATGAGAAATCCGAAGCCAAAAACATATATATAGCTATTTTGGAATCTGAAGGTTTAGATCCGCCTGTATTATTCAATCTTCTTACGAATTTAGGGCTTGAATATACTAAAGGCCTAGAGGACAAAATTGAAGCATTATCCCATGACCACAAGCCACAGGGGGGAGCATCAGTCAGTGGCGGAGGAGGCGGTGGGAATCCTTTGCATTTCCAATCCGCAGGAGGGGCTGAAGAGACTTCAAGCGTCAAGACAGCTGCTACAGGCTCAGTAACAACAGTTACTAAGTCTGATGTAAAAATAGGAAATACAGTATTAAAAATGGTATCTAAAGATATTGTACGTTCAGATAGCCAGGTGAAGGTGAATGGAACAAATCCCAAACAAGAAGGTGGAGGGGGCTTAGAGAAGGCGTTTAGAGAGGCGCCGGTATTTGGACCTTTGTATGTAAGTTCTGCCAAGAGTGCCAATGCAGCAGGTCTAGTTTTACAACCTGGCAAAATTTATCGTCATGACGTTAGTAATGCGGGTACCCCAACAAAATGTATATTAAATGCACTTGCTCCTAGGGCTACTGAATATGGCCCGACTGGTATCCGTTCGGGCACGTGGCAAGACAAGTTAGCAGAAACGTATGAAAACATTATGGATAGCGCAAAAACGACAGGTTTTTCAACTTTAGAAATCCCTCAAATAGGCACAGGGATTTATGGGTGCGATCCAAAAGAATCGGCTAAGATTGCAGTTAAGACAGTCACAGAATGGTTACGTCAGAATCGTGATACGAAGATAACTGAAGTGAGGTTTAATTTTTATATACCAGGAAACAGTAATCCAGATAATCATTATGTAGCAGCTTTTAACGAGGTGTTATTTACTATCTAGAGATTACGATAAAGAGTGAAAAGGGGCTTATATAGTTCAAAATACGACTATGGCATCGTTACATAGTCCTCTGAATGGCCCCTTTTTTTCTTTTATTTTCTTTTATCCTGCCTACTAAAACCTGGGCCTCCGACTACATATGCCTGAATCGGTAACATTTTCTAGATCTATATGTGTAGGATAGTCGCGTGTAACATTTAACTGATAACCATCCCGTGAAGTACCTTGAACAACGAAGAGTGTGTCTTTGGGAGGAAGAAATTTACTGTCTTTTCCACCTACAGTGACTCTAATAAATTTAAAATACTTCCCTTTTAAATCACCTTGAACAGCTGCCGTTTCAAATGGAGTATAGGTAGATATCTTCCAAGTACCTTCTATGTCTTTATGTTCGTGCTCAGAACTATTTTGTATAGCAACACATGCAGAAAAAATGCTTTTCTCCGGATCTAATATGAAATCAGTAAGCTTCTTTACGGTAAATGTTGGGAGAACCTTAGTTCCTTGTGAAAGGACACCTTCGGCAGAGCTAACACTTTTATTAGAACTGAGATCATTCTCAGCGGCTCCAAGATCTCTTTGTTGGGAGGGCGCTCTAGGTGGAGCTGGTGGTTTCGCCGGAAGATCTCTTTGGTGGGTGGGCGCTCTAGGTGGAGCTGGTGGTTTCGCCGGAAGATCTCTTTGTTGGGAGGGTGCTCTAGGTGGAGCTGGTGGTTTCGCCGGAAGACCTCTTTGTTGGGCGGGTGCTCTAGGTGGAGCTGGTGGTTTCGCCGGGAGATCTCTTTGTTTGTTAGCGGGAACTGGGGCTACTCCCTCAGTGAGACCTACTACTGGTTTCCTAGCGGGAACTGATGCTTCTGCTTCAGCAGCTGCCCCACCGCCTCTCTCTGCAGAAAAACTTTCAGTGCGTTCCCACCAGAAGGAAATTATTACGAGCTCTGAAATTGGTACTTTTTCTAAGTCTATTTTTTTTAGTACATTTTTTAATTGTTCTATTTTTAAACTATTTTCTGAAGAGGTTTCCGACTGTACTAAGCCATTACGAGCTATTGAAATTTCAAACAGTAAAGTTTTCATCATGTGATTCAGAGTAATGGAAATAGGTTCACTTGAAGAGGCTGAATCTATGCTTCTTTTTAAGTGATTCATGTCACGTGCTAATTTCGAGCGATCAGGGTATGATTCAACTAGACACTTTCTAAACTTGGGAGAATTACATAAAGCTGTTATTTGTTTCTCTAGGGCAGGTACTAGGTGAGACTCTAGTCTTGTCGTAAATCCAGAATCTAGGCTTCTTACTGCATCATCTTGGTGTTCTATTTCTTTTCTTTTTTGGATGTATGTCTTTAATTCGTCTTGGAAAGGGGGGAATATTATATTCAGCTGGTCAGTGAATGTTTCTATATCAAATGTCTCAGAGATGCCTTGGCCAGGTATGACTCTATAGGGTTTATGTGCATCGAGTCCTGTCGACGATCCGCCGCCACTACCTCCTTTAAATGCAGTTATTACCTTTGGTGTAGCATATCGAGGTGAACAGACGGGAACTAAAGGTGGCGCTGTAGGTGAAGTGGATCCACTAAAACTAGGAGGGGTATCAGCGGCTCCTCCGCCGGTTTGTTGACGGATAGTTGGAGTTAAAAGTGCGTTTGTAAATGCTTCTATAGTACTTTGGTTAGTGTCTACTTGAAGGAGTCGGGTGTCTACCTCCTTACTGCGTTTAAAGGCTATGGGGTCCGTTTTTTGGGGGATACAGTGTAAAAGTCGGATAGCCAGATTCAAAACACATTTCTTTTTTTCACTATTCGAATAACTAGAAGAACAAAATTTGAAAAACAATTTTTCTATAAACTGGTGTCTAAAATTAGGCTCTTGAAATATAGAGAATTTTTTCTCACTTAGAGCTTTTTCTAAAGTCTTCTGAACTCGTCCCTCGGGTTTAAAGGCATTAAGAATAGAGGTTTCGTCCAAAGGCGCTGCAGAGTGACTAAAGCTACCTCTGAAGCTGCGCATTGTATTTCCAACTGCATTAAATGCCATAGTATTTTCTCCTTAATTCATTTTTTGACTCTATAAATTATCGAAATTTTTCTCCATATGTTGCATTGAAATATCTAGATGTGTTTTTAGTGTTTGTTTTTAGGGTGGCACCTAAACCATGGCCCCTTTTTATAATCAAGCCAAATAAACCTGTAAAATAGAAACACAGCTATACTGTCTAGCTGTGTTTCTTGAATGGAACTTAGATTCTAATAGCTAAAGTAACACCCATGTTTGGTATAAACCCTGGGGACTCGTATGCACGGGTCACTCCAGCGTCGTTTGTGTCTGTTCCGCTTTCTCCAAAGTAACGTGTGAATCCAGCTTGAAAACCTACATTGACATGCTTAACCACATCAATGGTGTAACCGGCTTTAAAGTCTAGTCCATAGTATGTTTGCTTATCGTATCCTGAACCAAGATCATAACTCATTCTAGACCCACCAATACCTACGAAACCACCTGCTAATGCTTGTGTAGAGTAGTATCTATACATAACTCGGATGTTGTTTAAGCTGTTGTCAAAATAGCTGTCATCTTCGTCTATACCTAAGTCTAAAAGCCAATAATCAATAGATATAGCTCCTTTTTCTGATAGGGCTCGTTCATATTCTATAGACGGTAAGCCTATAGCGTCCGAGAGTAAATTTGTTCTGATACTGTTTTTTGGGATGTCTTTTGCGAATGCTCCCGTGCTTATAAGTAATAAGCCCATTAATAGTGTTAATTTTTTCATGATTATTCTCCTTTTCGTCTTTTTTTGTACCGTATCGCATCCATTAAATCAGTGCAAACGTTTGCACTACTTTATTATTTTTCATGTACCTCCCCTGGTTAATAGGTGTCCTAATATATAGTGGATGGATGTAACCAATCTAGTTGTGATGAGGTATGAATGGTAACCAGGTTAGTTACATGTGAACGGGTGTTTCAGGCGTGGGGGCTTTGTTTGTATTCGGGTTTTAAATAGGGAGCTATCGGAGATTTTTTCTGAAAATCTTTAAGGAGTGACTCTACGGTTTTGGTATAGTCTAATGAGACACTGTCTGGTTTTAAAACAGGAATATGTGCGGTTTGGTAAAGAGGCTATTCTTTTTTTTGGGTATCTGGATGTTCGAAATAATAATGGTGCCGGTCTGTTTTGAGAGTGTCGTGTCGTGTTGTTTTATAGTAGATTAACTGAATGGTGCAGTGTAGCTTGATGTTAGACCCTTTTAGAGTCCAGGTGAGTTCGGCTTCTTTTTTTTGAAGAAAGGTCCCATTGTGGCACGTCTACTTTTGGGGACTTGTCCGTTTTGTTGCTAAACGTGTTTAACGTGTTTAATATAGGTTTTGGTATATGATACGCATGTGAGAGCTG
>CALLLO010000074.1 GCA_938082985.1 uncultured Candidatus Marinamargulisbacteria bacterium
GAAACTGATTGATCTGGAAAACAAAGAAAGGAGTAGCGATCGATTGCCTCCTGTATATCAAAGATAGTTTCTTTTGATAGGCGCTTGCTTAAGTCTAAGCCTGTTATCTGGGCGCCAAAATCAGTATGCAACGGTTCAACATTTTGAAAATTCATAGGGCCTCACTTAATAGTAATTATATTAACTTAATTTATGAAAATTTCTAATTTTGATAGAAAGATCAATAGCATCAGCCCAAGCCGAATACATACTAATTTTTATTATAGTATTTCATAATTAGTCATTTTTAAAGAGGGGCGTGTTGAAATTTCTTCATGCCATTTAATTAACTTTGGATGACCTAATCGCCAATTAAAACAGGGCAACAGCTTCTCAATTTCCAATGCCCAAAAAAGTGTCAACTGCGTTCGATTTAGCTCTCCTTGCATCAATGGGTTATTAATTTCAATTTCCCATACCTCAGACATTCGTTTCGAACGCTCCAGTTCATGAGCAATAACCACAGATGATTGCTCTGCCGGTGCCCGTGCAATTTCTCTTAACCATACACTTAGGCCATCGATATAGCTGCGGCACAAACCATGTAAGCGGAGCAATTCCAAGCCTTCGTTACCATCAGGGTAGGACCATAAATTGCTATCAAAAATTGTACATAAATATTCGCAAATGAGATCTGAATCCTCCATGCCTAAACCATCATCACGGAGTAGGTAAGGGACACGCCCTGAGGGATTAGTTGCATAGTAAGAACTGTTTATGGTCCGTGTCTTTGCTAAGCTAACACGAACACGGTCTTTTATACACAATTCATAGATCAGCCCCCTAACTAGCTTTGAATAAGGAGAGTTTTTTGTGACAAATAACTCCATACTTTATATTCCTATCACTGAACCTATAGCCTTAAAATAACACATTTAACGTTTTTCTATCCTATAAATGTAAATTGTTAGGTTTTTTTGACAAGCCTATCATCCACTATAAACAGTTTATCTAAAAGGTAAGCCCCTTAGACTTTGAAAAGTTATTGATAACGTAATGACTGCAAAGATCATCAAATTGAGGAATGAGAAGAAATCTATTCATATAATTGCATCAGATGTTGGTGTAAGTGTTGGCAACGTATCAAAAAACACTCAAAGTTGCATAATCGAGTGTTCAACAAAGGGGTGTTAAAATCGACCAAAATGACCCCCAGAAACCTTACCTTTTTTCTTCGTATTTTTGTTCATTAGACGGTCGTTTGTTGAACCCTCCAAAACACTGAAATGAGTATAAATGAAAAATTCGTACAAAGGGTCATATGACGAACTTTGTGAGAAAGTGAATGAGACTTATAGAAGGACTGATAATGTTTGTGAAATTGTCAAAGAGACAGGTATACACTTTGATATAGTTTGGGGGATGTTGGAGTTAAAGCATTGGTTCGACTTTTATAAGACAGGAGAGAAATAGCCCCCCCTTAAAACTGACAAACCTCTAGGAAACCATCTCCATCAAGTTTTGGAGTTCTTCCGTGTATTTCATTGCTATCCAGATACCGATACCGATTCCTATGAGTATTTTTGTCAATTATTAAAACCCTCTTATTTCTGTTTCATCATTCGAAAGTACATTTTACATAATCTTCTTTTCTAAGCAGACATGTTATTTAATTCAAGTCGTGTATTCTAAACTATAACTTACTCCTGACATCTTTGTGTAGCTACTCTAAGTGCACGATACGCCGGATGTTTACGACACCCTTCTGCAAGAATTTGGAGTAGTTCAATTTTCCGTTGAGATTTATTTTCAATCATACTGTAACACTAGCATAAACTTTCTAGAATCGAACAAGGGGTGTTAAAAGCTGATAGCTAACAAATAGTTTCCAAATAAACTATTAACTTCCCTATATGTTTTTGACCCTCTAAGTTAGAGGACTTTCGAACACTCAACAATTAGGCTTTGGAGTTTAAGAATGAAGTCCACTATAGAACTATTAGGCTTTGAATTAGAAGTTGTTATCGGAACCTATAAAGACGATGAAATCGTCCCTGACAAACATATTCTTGACCTCACTTTGTCGATTGAACCATCCCTTGTCATTATTGAGAAAGACACGATGGATGAAGTTTTTGACTATGACCCTCTAATTAAATGTATCAATTCCCTGGCGAAAGAAGTGCATTACGAAACACAGGAAATGTTAATAACCCTAATTGTTAAAGAGTGCTCTAAATATAACGCAATCAGGGGATTAGATTTATTTTTACGTAAAAGTCCTGTCTCCCGTTCTACTGGAAAATTAGGTGTAAGAGTAATTCTTGATGAAAAAGATCTCAGTAAATTGCGTCAACGAACACCTTCATTATAAACTTTCTTAAATAAACTGAAATATCCCCTCTAAAACTGATGGGGTATTATTTAGTTAACTGATGCCTTAGATAGACAGCATTCAAGGTTATTCATTGTACTTGCTAGGTTCACATCTCGTATCGATAGAAATTACAGGTAGAGAGAACTTAAACGTTTTTGCAGACTTCTCACAAATCTCCTTATTCTCTTGAGGGGTTCTAAGTTCAAAGGTTTTCTTTTACTCACCAATTACTGGTAATCCCATAGTGATTAATACAACCAACATAAACTGCAAATTACAAATCCAATCTCTTCATTATAATGCTACGCCTTTTGTCACTATAGATTGACCACTCTCGTATTTCTTTGAGTGATCTTCCACAACCTTCACACATATTATTATCATCTATACGACACACGGATACACAGGGACTTATAACTTTTCTCTTACTCATTTTTACCTTCGATTAATTTTTCTTCTGGTTTAACATGTTCCCAAGGAAAAATTACCCATCGTTTCGTTACTATCCTATAGATTCCTATGAAAATAATTAAAGGAATTACTGTACCAGCTCCTGCTCTACTGGGGATTTCGTATAATGTCATTGCCACTTCTATTACCAATACGGCATATATCCCCCAATGAATTACTAACGCCAGTCGTGCTAACATCTCTTCTCTTTCCTTCCCTTAACTCATTGTCCTGAATACTTTTCTAAAACGGATAAACATTCTCAGTTACTTTAACCGTCTGCCTACTTCTTGTTTTTGTTATTTGAGTTGCAACTAATCGATTAACAACCTGACCGTAATG
>CALLLO010000075.1 GCA_938082985.1 uncultured Candidatus Marinamargulisbacteria bacterium
AGACACCTGTGATAGTCCCACCTGTACCAACACCCGCAACAAAAATATCCACTTGCCCATCTGTATCTTTCCAAATCTCTTCTGCGGTAGAGTTTTTATGAATATTTGGATTAGCAGGGTTTTCAAACTGTTGAGGAATGATAGCGTTACCAAGTTCTTCCTTAAGCTCAATCGCTCGATCTATAGCCCCTCTCATACCCAAGTGCCCCGGCGTCAGCACCAACTCAGCACCTAATGCTTTTAACAAGGTTCGTCTCTCTAAACTCATAGACTCAGGCATCGTTAACATAACTTTGTACCCCTTCACAGCCGCTACAAAAGCGATGCCAATCCCCGTATTTCCAGATGTGGGTTCAATAATCGTTGTGCCTGGTTTTAGAGTCCCATCTTTTTCAGCAGCTTCAATCATCGCATTCGCCGCACGATCTTTGACCGAAGACGTGGGATTTAAAAATTCACATTTCCCAATAACCTCAGCAAGACTCCCATCCGTAACCTTGTTTAAACGTACAAGTGGGGTGTTTCCGATTAAATCTATGGCGTCTTTAGCAATGTTCATAATGGTTCCTTTTATCTATATTGAATACGTTAATGTTTTATCGAGTTTTTGTTTTTTTTTGAGTAACTCTTCAAATGATACCTCAAATTCTAAGCTAAGTTTATCCTCAACACCTAACCAAAACTGTGTCAGCGTTGGACAACCACAATAACTTGAGGCTATTTGAGACGGACCTTCTAAGCTTAGCAAGACATCTTTTACAGTTATATCTGAAGCTTTTTTAGCTAAAGCATAGCCCCCATGTGCGCCACGAAAACTCTTTACTAAGCCATCATGTTTAAGATCAATTAAAATTTGTTCTAAATAGTTTTGAGAAATATTACAACTTTCAGCCATGCTTCTTATCTGAATAGGTTTTGATCCAGCCAATTTTGCCAATTCAAACACAGCTGCAATCCCATACTTTCCTTTTACAGATAACGTTAACATCCACCTATATTACTTAATCCCTAGTGATTGGGTCAAGATTGGACTCAAGGTTCTCGAAGAGGGGGCTAGGCTTTCGCTATTTCATAAACCGATGTCAAAAGAATCACCCCACCACCCAACACAAGGTTCATATCAATCCCCTCTCCAAAGAGAGGAATAGCTATTAACGCCCCCATCACAGGTGCCAAACACGAGATAATTCCTGTTGTGGTGACTTTAAAATATTTAAAATTGGATACCCATATCGTATGAGCAAATGCCGTAAAGACAGTTCCGAATAATAATAAAAATGAAAGGCTTTCTAGAGACATCTCAATGGAGCGCAACACTAACAAAGGGCTAAGAACTAGAGAGACAATCACGCAATGATAAAACATAAGGGTCGCAGCCGAATGCGTTTCTAAAATACGGCGACTCATAATATTTCGTGCAGCGTAAAGCGTAGCTGACAACAAACCGAATAATATCGCTATAAAGTTAGAGTCAGACAGCGAAATACTCGGCGCAATAATCCAAATCCCTAGAAACACAAATCCCGCAGACACAATGTCTTTCCCCCGTATTTTTTCTCTAAAAAATACGGGTTCCAAAATAGAGCTGATCACGGGGAAGGTATATAAAGAAATCATCCCTATAGCGACACTCGATATCTGCACAGAATGAAAAAAGGTGACCCAATGCGTAACCAAACATACACCACTTATACCTATCGCCCACCGGCTCCCCTTATTCACATAAAAAGACTGTTTAGTGATGAACATGAATAAGCCGAGAGCCATCGCCGCTATAAGCCCTCTACCTAACATAATCTCTTCCGGATGAAGGTGTATAAGCTTAGCAAAAAGGGCTGTGAAGCCCATGAGAAAAACAGAGCCAAATAAATTTAGATATTTCCACATAATTTATTGACGACATAGACGCCTAAGACTACACAGCCTACTCCTATAATATTAGTCCCCAACATATACAACACAGCCTTCAACTGCTCGCCTTCTTGCGCCAAACGAAAGGTATCGAGTCCATAAGTCGAAAAAGTTGTAAACGCGCCTAAGCCACCTGAAACTAAAAAGAGTCGCCACTCCACAGGCAGGCCCTTCTGCTCAGCATAGGCCCAGCAAGCGCCAATACTTAAACAGCCAAGAACATTAACCGCAAAAGTTCCCATATAAGGGAAAACACCGCCTAAGCGTGTGGAAAGCAAGACTCTCAGAACAGCACCCACAGCGCCTCCGCCTGCAATTAAAAAAATATCAAACATGTGTCTCTCTTTTATATTTATATAGATAGCGAATCGCTTCGATTAAGATCGTTACGGACACTATCATAATCGCTCCGTTTACTAAAATAAGAAGCGTAGTCCCTGATGCTATGAAAATCGCCTCATTTAAGACAGACGCCCAAGTCGTCATAATCATTAAGAAAGCACAGGGAATCGCCGTTATCAACGCGACCTTTTTTGTATGATGTTTCAATAAATACGCACTCGCTACAATAAGTGCCAAGCCACCTAAAAGTTGGTTAACGGCTCCAAACATAGGCCATAACATCAAGGCCCCTTTTCCATCTGCTCCTGTAGAAAAGGCCAAAATGGCCGCCGTCACTACAGCTAAACCTGTCGCTATCCACTTATTACTCAAACAGTCATATCGTGTGCCTTCAAACATCTCTGCGATCACATAACGCTGCACACGTGTAGCCGAATCCAAAGTCGTACCTGCAAAAGAGGCTATAAATACGCCAATAATAGCTGTCCCTACATGAAGAGAAATCCCAATCGTGGACATAAAATTAGAGCAGCCCCCTACTACCGCCGACAATTTAGATCCCATACCCGAACTGGACGCCCAAGAGCCATAATGAGCGTTCCAAGCATCAATACCAGTGAGCACTTCACCCGATGCTGTTGTATACAACATACCTAATCCTGCCGTCACAGCTAGAAGGATAAGTGTAGCTAAAAAGGCCTCCGTTACCATCGCTCCATACCCTATAAACTGAGCATCTTCTTCGTTACTTATTTGCTTAGACGAGGTCCCCGAGCACACCAAACAATGAAACCCAGAGATAGCACCACAGGCTATGGTTATAAACAAATACGGCCACATGGAAGGAGCTCCAACTGGATGTGAATTAATAAAGGGAGCGGGAATAGTTAACGATGTCGTAAACCCCGCTACAACTAAGCCAAGAACAATCAGCCCTAAGGTTATATAAAGTTGCCAGGCGTTAATATAGTCTCTCGGTTGCAATAAAGTAGAGACAGGGAGGATTGAGGCAATATAGGCATAAACCAGAAGAAGAATCGTCCAAACTCCTGTCGGGGGAATACCTGCAATAGCTGGCATAACAAAAGGGTTAAAAGCGCCCCATGCGACAGTTAAAGCCATAGCGCCAACAGCTACTATCGTACCCCAAAACATACTACCACTGCGTTTAAAAGCAAAAGAGCCTAGTCCAATCGATATAGGTATCTGTAACCATACCGGAATAACGGACTGGGGAAAGGTAGAAAAAATAATGGCTACAACGAGGCCAAAAATCGCAATAACAATCCACAAAGCTAAAAAAACAACGATAAAGAACAAACGTCTTACACGTTTATTAATATATTTCTCTGATATTTCTGAGATCGACTTACCTTCATTTCTCATCGAAATAACTAAGGTCGAAAAGTCATGAACGGCACCCATAAAAATAGAGCCAAAAAACACCCACAAAACCGCAGGTCCCCACCCCCAAATCACACCAATAGCAGGACCTACGATCGGCCCTGTTCCTGCAATAGACGTAAAATGATGACCAAACAAAACCTGCTTAGCCGACGCAACAAAGTCTTTTCCATCTGCTTTTTCCTTTGAGGGCATAGCGTTAGCTGCGTTTAGTTTAAATATTTTTTTTGCAAGAAACCTTCCATAGGTATGATAGGCAATTAAATAGCCAACACTTGTTATGCTTAAAAGAAGTAAGGCGTTCATAAGCTAAATGTTTTAAACGACGTTCCGCACAACAAATATTCAATCTCAACATTAATGCTTTCTTTACTTACATCCAAAATGGCAAAACTAGGGTCGTAGCCTCTATCAAAGGCTTCTTTCATATGGCCAGGGTTAATAATCAAGACATCGTTTTCCATCTCTATTTTAGGATGATGTGTATGTCCATGTAGTAGTACATCCGCTTTTTTTTCTCTAATCACATCTTCAGGATCTTCATCCTCTTTTAAATCGTTATAATGAGGATTTGGAGTATGCGTTAGAAAAAAACGCCAGCCTTCAAAGTCTTCAAAACGTCGATTATCAATCATGCTATTTGTATAATAAGGTGTCCATGTACCCGGAACTCTTATTAATGGATATCCCGCGCCTATGACAGGATCAGCATCATCATAGTTATCACCAAGATGTAGCACCCTATCAATGCCTAACCCTTTTAGCCTCTCTAAAAAAAGTTGAACATACTCTTTATTTCCATGTGTATCCGAAAAAACTGCGATCTTCATTATCTATCCTTTTGCAAGCCGTCAAGTCATTGTATAGTTTAGGCAAGGAAAGCTTACATTATGAAACAAAAATTGATAATCCCCAAATTAGTATGGTCGCTTTTCTTAAGCCTATGTCTGTGCCCCCTGTTGCCCGCCAGTATAATCGGAGCACCCTTTGAAGTTACAGACCATAACATAGTGACAAAACGCCGACTTGAACTTACTAAGTTTTATGCTAGACGCCACTACGGAAAAGACACTTATAACCTCATAAGACCTAAAATCATCACCATTCACTACACCGCTATGGCTTCTTTGGGACGAACCCTAGGCACACTCGAACCTGATATTATTCCTAGGCATCGTGATAAAATAGCGCCTTTCGGACGTGTAAACGTAGGTGTTCACTTTGTTATTGATGGCAATGGAGATATCTATTCACTGATGCCAACGACTATCATGGGGCGACACGTGAGCGGATTTAACCATACATCCATAGGCATTGAAAATGTCGCCAGCAGCTCACTCGCTCTAACAAAAGAACAAATCATATCTAACTCAAATCTTATTGCCTTTCTGATAGCTAAACACCCTAGTATCGACTATCTCATCGGACATCACGAATACATGCACCAAAAACTTCCTCACTACAAAGAATTTATTCAGAAAGACCTCACGTTCACGCCTCTAATAAAGGTTGATCCCGGCTTCGATTTCATGAACCGATTACGTGCCGTGCTCTACAATAGGCACCAAATAAAACTTAAAGATTAAAATTATAAGAAGGGCACTTTTGTCACTTTAGCTAGACAGTCTTTACCTCTAATGTTAATGGTCACTTCAGACCCAATCTCTTTAAATTCAGGTTTTACAAGTGCCATCGCTATAGGTTTTCCTAAAGATGGAGACATCGTCCCAGAGGTTATACGCCCCCCCTCTTTAATGGCATAACCACTTCTAGGAATTCCTTTACCAAGAATGTCTAATCCAACCGTTACAAGATGATCAGACCCCTTCTGAACTTCCAAGGCTTCTTTGCCTATAAAATCCTTGTCCCATTTCAATACCCATTTGTATCGTGTCATCAAAGGTGTCACAGTTTCATCAAATTCTTGACCATACAAAGGCAAGCCCTTTTCCATGCGCAAAGAGTCTCGAGCCCCTAATCCACACGGTGTAACCCCAGCTTCCACTAAGGTTCTCCATAAATCTTCAGCCTGTTCCTGAGGAACGACAAATTCGTAACCATCTTCACCCGTATAGCCGGATCTAAGCGCTAAAATATCGCAAGATTCCAAACTCTGAGCTGTAATACTAAAACGTTTATTCGCATCAAAATCTAGTGATAACACACGAGACAAAGTCTCTACGGCCTTAGGGCCTTGAATAGCAAAAAAAACGGAATACTCTGTCATGTCGTCAATCTTGATTCCAGGTGTTTTTTCAGCCATCCACGACATTATTTTATTTTTATTAGAGGCATTAACTACGAGATGACATACGTCCCCTATAAAGCCAAACATAACATCATCAAGCACGCCACCAGCTTCATTTAAAATCATAGAATACGTCATTGTCGCGTTTAGAGCTTTTTCTACGCTATTACAGGTTAATCTCTGTACATCTTCCAAAAGAGTCTCTCCCGTTAGTCTTAATACACCCATATGAGAAATATCAAACATCCCTACATCGTTTCTTACCGCCACATGTTCTTCTTTAAGATTAGAAAACCATACAGGCATATCAAACCCCGCGAATTCGACCATTTTCCCGCCATTATTTCTATGAAAATTAGAGAGTGGTATTTGCTTCATTGTAATATCCTTTTAGGCCTTTAATTAATAATAAGTTTTCAACTTCACTACCGATAGACAAACGAACGCCATCAGAAAGTCCAAAACTAGTTAATGGCCGTACAATAATACCCATTTTATGTAAATATTCAATAAGTATCGACACATCCCCTATCCCCAACACACACACAAAGTTCGCATCACTAGGAAGTACACGAACCGGTAACTGAGCCAAAACACTTACCAAGAGAGCCTTTTGATCTACAGCATTTTTAATATTTTTTTGTACATACTCTGGTTTATCTAATACGAGTTCAGCAGCGAGCAAGGCCAAGCTGTTTACATTAAACGGCTGGCGAACCTTTTCTAGGTTTTCAATAATCCTCGAGTGAGCCACTCCAAATCCAACTCTAAAACCCGCTAAACCAAATGCTTTAGAAAAAGTTCTTAAAATAATTAGATTAGGAAATTGCGTTAATTTATCTAAGCTAGATTTATATTGTGAAAAGTCTATATACGCTTCATCCATGACACATAAAATGTCATTTCTGAGACTACGCAGCAATCGCTCAACCTCGCCTGGAGACAGACTCGTTCCTGTTGGATTGTTTGGGTTTGCGATAAATATAATTTTTGTTTTTTTAGTTACCTGTTCTAAAATAGCATCAACATCGTAACTATACTCAGGCATTTTAGCGACTCTGGTAACGCCCCCCATTAAAGTCGTAACATGTTGATAGACAGAAAAGCTATACTCCCCAGTAAGCATCTCATCACCCTTATTGAGATAGGCTAAGCCTAACATTTGAATCACATCGTCACTGCCATTACCTAATATTATCTGTCCGTACTCACAGCCATTTAGCTCTGCAAGTTTAGATTTCAATCTTGCAGAAGATTGGTCAGGATATTCACAGGCTGAGTCGATAGCTTCTTTTAAGGCCTCCGCACTAATCGGTGACCCTAACGGACTTTCGTTTGAGGAGAGCTTAATAAAGCTAGATCCCCCGCCCTCTTTAGCGGCTTGTTCTTTAGATTTTCCTGGCGTGTAGAGTTTTATAGAATCAAGCTCGTCTCTTGGTTTTATCATGGCTGAAAGTATACCATATCTGACTTTCTCGTAAGGGGGATTCTTTCTCTTACTTTTCTAAGTTCTGATTTTTTTATTTGGCTTATCAAGACCGTTTCTTCACGCCCAGCTTCAGCACAAACAGCCCCCCAAGGGTCAACAACCATACTATGCCCATACGTATCCACTCCAAATGCCCCAACACCCACTTGATTGGGGGCTAACACATATGACTGCGTTTCAATAGCTCTGGCTCTTAATAGAACCTCCCAATGGGCTTTCCCCGTTGGACTCATAAACGACGACGGCACGAGGATACAATCCGCTTTTTTTTGCGCGTAATACTGATAAAGAGTAGGAAACCTAAGATCAAAACAAATACTAAGACCACAGTTAAACCCTTGCACAGAGGCTAGTTCCGGGCGCTCTCCCGCTTCATAAACATGAGATTCTCTAACGGAGGCAGCGTCCAAATCTGCATCAAACAAATGTATTTTCCTATATACACACTGAATCTCACCTTTCCGGTTAATAAGAACCGAGCTGTTATACACCTTATCTGAATCAATAATACTCTCGGCAATACTCCCCGCCAAAATACTAACCCCATGCTCCTTTGCTTGAGCTTGAAGCGTAGTTATAGACGTCCCATTAATCGTTTCAGGTTCTCTAATGGAGGTGCCCTGGATGGGTCTAAAATTAAACATTTCAGGCAAGAGAATAAACTCGGCTTTTTGAGCGATGGCTTGAGAAACCAAGCGACACGCTTTATCTAGATTTTCGTCGCGATTATCTGTCGCATTCATTTGCACTAAAGCAATTGTTAGAGGATCCATACAGATAGTATACACCACCAAGAAGAATGTTATACTTAGCGCCATGTCAGATTGGTTAATCGTAATTATTTTAGGTTTTATTGAAGGGCTTACTGAATTCATTCCCATTTCTTCTACTGGGCATTTAATTCTTGTAGAAAATCACTTAACCCTATCTTCTGGAATAGGGCCTACCTTTAATATCGCTATTCAGTTAGGCGCTATACTCGCTGTTGTGTGTCTTCATCATGCTTACTTTGCTTTCTTTTTAAAACCCACCAATTGGATAAGTCGACGTATGGGCTTAATCTTAACAGCCATTGCACCCGCACTACTAAGTGGTTTTTTATTATACTCAGCTATTAAAGAACATTTATTTTCTCCTAAAACAGTCCTTATTGGTTTACTAATTGGAGGTATTGGGCTTGTCTTACTAGACATCTATTATAAAGATTCCGATACTACAAAGGTCGACTTTGATGATATTTCTTACAAACAAGCCGCTACTATCGGGCTCTTTCAATGCTTAGCTCTTTGGCCAGGTATGAGTAGATCCGGATCTACTATCATGGGTGGTGTTTTAGCAGGTCTTAGCCGAGAAACATCCGCACATTTTTCCTTTATTATTGCCGTACCAGTCATGACAGCTGCCGTTGGATACGACCTGCTAAAATCAGCGTCACAATTAAGTATGCATGACCTAGGTCTTATATTTTTAGGTTTTATCATCGCTTTTTTTGTGGCATATATATCCATAGTTAGTTTTTTAAAATTACTTAAAACATGGAATTTAATGCCATTCGGCATCTACAGGATTTGTCTATCTTTAACATTAGGAGCTCTATTTTTCTTATGATTTTAACTCGACTCGTTATACTAAGTTGTATCTTTTTTTTTAGCAGTGGACTATCAAACCCTTCGATTGAAAAAAACACTATTCGACATCATCTTGATGCCGCATTTATCACAGCCCTTCACATTAAAGACCCTCTCATTCAACAAGAAAAAATGATAGCTATTGCACATGGTTTTTCAAAAATGGGAGAGTATAAAACAGCACAATTAATAGCTGACAATTTAAGCTCAGGCTTTTCAGGAGCTGGACGCATGCGTATATATGCACAAATAGCCTTGTCTCTCAGCGAGAAAGACAGGCCTAATGAAGTCCTAGACTTTGTTGAATCGATAGAAAAAAGCAGCGAACGAAATTATGTATTAGAACACCTAGGGCTTCAGCTCCTATCTCAAGGTAAGGTTTCAGAGGCAAAACAACAGATAGATGGCATCTCTAGTGAGATTATTTTGTCTCGTCTCTCTAGAAAACTTGTTGAGTTTTATATTAATGAGAATCATATTGAAAAAGCAGAAGAAGCTATAGCTCTAATCTCTAATGTTTATGAAAAAGAATACGCACTCTCTTCATTAGCCATTTTCTTTGCTGAACATGGGAAAATCGATGAACTAAACAACACATTACTCCACATTAAAAGCCCAGAAATATTAGAAGACTGCCTTTCCAAGGTGGCCGTTATCGTCACACGTTTTCTAGATCCACAACAAGGACTAACTTTTGCGGAAGGTATTCAAGAAAATAGTCTTTTTTATAAAACATTATCGAATATGGTAGTGGTCCTTGGCCAGTTATCAAAATTTGAATCTGCTTATGAAATCTCTCAGGAAATCGAAGACCCTTATTACAGTAACAAAGCACTTTCCGAGCTAGCTATAGAACTTGCGAATGCCGGCCTAAGCAATCCCGCACTTACAGTCTTGGGCTATATTGATTTAGATCGAGTCAGACAAACTACGCTAGAAAAAGTCGCCCTAGGGCTGGCCAAGAATCAAGAACATGACATAGCATTTGAAACAGTGTCACTCATTACAGCTACACCACAACGCGAAAACACACTAGTTAAAATGGCCGCCTATTTCGGACAAAGTGCTAACTATTTTTATCCAAGCCTGCTTATAAAGCAGATACAAAACGAAGCCCTCAAGGAAAAAGCACTTATCGCTTTTACTCAGGCACTGAGTCTCCATATAAACAAAGATAAAGCGCTTCAGCTTATCTCAGAAGTAAACAACCCTAAATTAAGGCAAACCGCTTATGTAGATATTGCAAAAAACCTTGCTAAGCAAGGAGATTTTGATAATGCTGCAGATATAGTGACACGACTAGATAGTATTGAGACAAAGTCCCGTACATATCTTTCTCTCTCAGAAGAGGCTATTGCAACACATAATATAGATCTTGCCTCAACCTTTATCACTCACAGTATTGAGTTAAGTAAAACACTCTCTGATACAAGCTCTCAGTCTGAGCTCTACATTAGTTACGCGTATCTTTTTTTGAAAATGAATAAACAAAAAGAAGCTAAAATCTATACATTAAAAGCTTTCAAGGTCTTGTTAAAAGATGAACCCTCTGATTTAAGAAACCGCAGTCTTTTAGATTGTGTAGATGTATTACTTGCCGCCCATTATTTTAAAGACCTTGGTCAGGTTATAGTACAACTCGATTCTTTATCCATGCAGGTGGATGCTTTACTTCTCATCCCTCACACCACAGACCCAAAGATTCAAAAGCAGCTACTCAAGCAAGAGAAGATTGTGATTGGAGAAATAAAGTAAAAAACGCTTGCTATCAAGCTCAAACTTGGCTATTATTCTACACTCTAGCGGGAGTAGCTCAGTTGGTAGAGCATTGGCCTTCCAAGCCAATTGTCGCGAGTTCGAATCTCGTCTCCCGCTCCATACTTTCCCTTCTTTAGAAAGGTAATAAGGTTTATACTATAAAAATGTCTACACCTATCCTTTTTCATTTTTCACAGGCACTTACATTAGAAAGCGGTAAAACCCTATCTGAATTTAACCTGGCTTATGAGACCTTCGGTACCTTAAATAAAGATAAAAGCAACGCGATTCTAATATGTCATGCATTAACTGGGGATGCTCATGTTGCAGGAGCCGACGGTTGGTGGAAAGATCTCGCAGGTAAAAAAAAAGCCATTGATACCTCTCGTTTTTTTGTTATATGTATCAACACGCTAGGTAGTTGTTATGGCTCTACAGGACCAAGCAGCCACAACCCTGAAACAAATAAAGCCTACGCTAGTGATTTCCCCATTATCACAATAAGCGATATGGTGCAGTCTCAGAAGCATCTCATGGATGCCTTAAAGATACCTTTTTGGTTAGCTGTCATTGGACCCTCAATGGGTGGGATGCAAGCCCTAGAATGGGCCATTAAATTTCCCAATAAAGTAAAAGCATGTATACCTATCGCCGCGACAAGTCGCTTATCCACTTACGCATTAGCCTTTGGAGCCGTCGGACGTCATGCCATTGCTTCAGATCCAAAATGGCAGTCTGGTTATTACGACGCAGACTCCGCCCCTGAAACGGGACTCTCTATTGCTCGTATGATTGGACATATCACCTACTTATCTGAACAATCCATGAGTCAGAAATTTGGTCGTAAGTTGCAAGAAAAAACAGACTATAGTTATCAGTTTTCGACGGATTTTCAGATAGAAAGTTACTTGAAACATCAAGGAGATAAATTTGTGGGTCGTTTTGATGCAAACTCTTATTTATTTCTCTCCAAAGCTATGAGTTACTTTGATCTAGATAAGACCTACGTATCTTTAGAAAAAGCATTTCAAAAAGTAAAAAGCCGATTTCTTATCCTATCTATTTCTTCTGATATGCTCTATAAGTCCGAACAAAGTCGTGAAATGGCACGCATACTAATGAGATTAAACAAAACGGTGACCTACGCAGAAATAGACTCCCCTTTTGGCCATGATGCCTTTTTATTAGAACATAAAAAGCAAACTCAGGTTCTAAAACCCTTCCTGGAGGCCCTATTATGAGTCAACTACAAAAAAAAATTAAATCTCATATTAAGCAAGGATCTAGAGTTTTAGACCTCGGGTGTGGAACCGGCTGCTTACTTCAAGCCCTCACTCAGGATAAAAACATTACGGGCTATGGCATTGAGCTCAACTTTGACAGTGTCGTTTCCTGTGTAGAAAAAGGATTGTCGGTCTATCATGGAAACCTAGATGATGGTCTAACAGGATTTAACGACAACTCTTACGACACTGTCATTTTAATCCAAACCTTACAACAAGTTCAAAAGCCTCTCTATGTACTATCTGAAATGTTACGCGTAGGAAAACGGGCCATTATTACCTTTCCAAACTTCGCCCATTACTCCGTCCGCCTGTCTCTCATTTTAGGACACATTCCAAAAACAAAAGAACTCCCCTACCATTGGTACAACACCCCTAACATACGCGTTTCAAGTATCAATGGATTTAGAGAGCTCTGTCAAAACGAGGGTTATCACATCGTAAAAGAAGACAACAGCACACCTAAAGGCATATCTAACCTTTTTTCATCTAAAGGATTTTTTATTATTGAAAAAAGGAGGCCTTAATGTTTTGTCATGTTGATCAATTTTTATTAGGACCCATGGATAATTTTGTCTATCTTTTGATAGACTCGGAAAGTAAGACCTGTCTGCTTGTTGATCCAGCATGGGATGCTCCATTTCTTATCGCCACGATAAAAAAGCAAAACTTAGAGTTAAAAGGTATTTTACTAACGCATGCTCACCACGACCATGTTAACGCGATTGATGAGATCTTAGACTTTCGATCCGTTCCTGTTTATATATCTAAAGATGAATCGCCTGCCTTAGTACCCCATGTTAACAACGTGCATAAACTTAAAGATGAACAAGTCTTATATCTAGGTCTACACGATATTTTATGTATACACACGCCAGGACACACCTCTGGGTCCATGTGCTTCTTATTCGAACATCAATTAATAACGGGTGACACACTTTTTATCAATGGCTGCGGACGCGCCGACTTTGATAGTAGCAACGTCTATGATTTTTATAAAAGTTTAGAAAAAATAAAGCAGTTACATGATAACATCATCATATACCCTGGCCATCACTATGATGAGCGTCGTTCATCAAGTTTAGGTGACCAAAAAGTAAGCAATAGATTTTTGACATGTGAAAGCGAAGCTGTGTTTGTTAGAAAACGACTAAACACAGGTATGTTATAAACCTTAAAAAAGAGTTCCCTATTTTGTAGCTATCAGCTGAAAAGAAAGATGAACACGATCGCCTAAGACACCTGGAAGCTCAGCTCCCAAACTCCACTCTTTTCTAAGTAACTCCAAATTTCCGTTCAAAATAACAACCTCATCACCACTCTCATCTGTTTTATTTGAACCAACGGCAAAGGGTATGGTTACAGGACTCGGTCGTCCATTAAAGTCCAGAATACCACTGACTAGATATACCCCATCTAAAAATTCAGGCTTCCCAAAAGACCGAAACACCACAATTACTTTTTTCTTTACCTCTATCTGGCTTAATTCTAATAAGCGAACATCTCTTTTTTCATCTCCGCTAGTTAAGCCTCTTACATACACATGCGCGCGCAATTTCTCGAGCTTATTTTCTTTTTTATTCCATTTAACTTTACCTTTAACCTGATAAAACCGCTGTGATAATTCTAAAATATCGAGGTAATTT
This sequence comes from uncultured Candidatus Marinamargulisbacteria bacterium, assembly GCA_938082985.1. GTDB lineage: Bacteria > Margulisbacteria > Marinamargulisbacteria > CALLLO01 > CALLLO01. The sequence goes on from CALLLO010000075.1 coordinate 13,710, forward strand.
AGTTTAAATTCTACTGAAGATCTTGAAGGGTCAAGCCTATAATTTTTAGCCTGAATAGAAACTGGGGAAACAAAAAAAACAGATAAAAAAACGGCCAGTATCCATTTGGTTAACATCTTAGCCCCCCCGCTTTGAGTAATGATCGATGCGAGCCATCACAATGGGGTGCATTTTTAGTATGCTTACACAAACACACATACACAGTCGTAGGGTCTTCTAGTTTAAATCGCTTTGGAACAAAACCTGTCCCTTCGTGAGCCCCATCACAAAACACGCCATCAGAACTCAGCCCACACCGACAGTAAAAATAGGTCCCCGCTTCAAGTTTTATCGCTCTAGATTGTTTTTCAACTATACGAGGCCGTTCCATGATCTAATCTCCTAAGTAGTATTACTTGAAGTATAGCCGACTTAGCTTTGAGCTCCAAGGTGACCTTTATTTTTCAGTTAAAACAGTAATACGATTCAATAAAGATTCCACGCTTTTCTTCGCAGACAACCTATACGCCGCCATACCTTATATTTTTCATTTTGATTCACAACAAGGCTCTTTTTCGAAGAAGAAAGCATACTTAAAAGCAATTACATACCAGTGATAATGTACTTTATGTTACGTATGGAATGAGGGATTATTGATTTATGGAATATATGTCTTTAAATGAAATTGTTGAAACTAATGTAAGTACAAATCAGAAAGTAGCTATGATTTTAGACTCAGTAACGAAAGCGTCTGTTTTTGATTGGATTCAAGTTTTGGCATTTATATTATCGATAGGTGTATTTGGATATACTTTATTTGCGGCAAAACAAAATTTCAAAATATATATGGAAAATAAAAAAGAAGAGAGATTTATTCTTTTGCAAGAAAAGCTAAGCCAACTTATTGAGATTTGTAACGATATGGAAAATACGTTCTCGAGTGCAAAACAGGATACTAGCTATAATCTATCACATG